>JAVHRA010000096.1:0-15110 GCA_036171395.1 Gallionella sp.
CCTCGTCGTAAGTTTGGAAAACTTCTGCTCTACCATTGAGCTACACCCGCAGCTTTCCGACCAAACGACCCTTGCAAGCCTTCAATCTAAGCTTGGTACTGCTAGAATTCTTGGTGGAGGGGGAAGGATTCGAACCTTCGTACTCTAAGAGGTCAGATTTACAGTCTGATGCCTTTAACCACTCGGCCACCCCTCCAAACACAGCCAGCGATTATGCCAATCGAAGGCTTTTCTGTCAAACAAATTTCAACAATTTCATGCGGAATTTCTACATTTCTTACCTACCTCATACTGTTTGAGGCAAATTTCACATCTTGAATCGCAATATTGAGCGAATTTATTCTTGCGTCCTATACAAGGCAGACTGAGCATGCGCCTGCAATCCTTCCCCAAAAGCCAAGGTGGAAGCGATAGCACCTAGCGTTTTTGCGCCCTGCTCAGAAACCATAATCAGGCTGCTGCGCTTCTGGAAATCATAAACTCCCAGTGGCGAGGAGAAGCGTGCGGTACCAGAGGTGGGCAGCACATGGTTGGGGCCAGCACAATAATCACCCAAAGCCTCAGAAGTGTACTTGCCCATAAATATGGCGCCGGCGTGCTTCAATTTGGGCAAATAAGCCTGCGGATCTTTAACCGACAGCTCCAAGTGTTCGGGGGCAATGCGATTGCTGATTACGCAAGCCTCATCCAGATCAGCAACATGAATCAAAGCGCCGCGATTCTGCAAAGCAGTCTTAATAATCTCTTTGCGTGGCATATGCTCCAACAGTTTAGTTGCGCTCGCAGCCACAGCATCTATAAAAGAGGCATCCGGCGAAATCAATATGGCCTGCGCCAATTCATCGTGTTCGGCTTGCGAAAATAGGTCCATTGCAATCCAGTCAGGATTGGTATGGCCGTCGCAGATCACCAATATTTCCGACGGTCCTGCCACCATATCGATGCCACACACGCCAAACACTCTGCGTTTGGCCGATGCCACATAAGCATTGCCCGGGCCAACGATCTTATCCACTTTAGGTATCGTTGCCGTCCCATAGGCAAGCGCTGCCACTGCTTGCGCCCCCCCTATAGTAAAGACGCGATCTACGCCGGAAAGATAAGCCGCCGCAAGCACCAGCTGGTTTTTTACACCGTCCGGAGTGGGCACAACCATAATCAACTCAGCCACACCCGCCACTTTGGCAGGCAATGCATTCATCAGCACCGATGAAGGGTAAGCCGCTTTACCGCCTGGCACATACAGCCCCACCCTATCCAAGGGCGTGACTTGCTGCCCCAGCAAAGTTCCATCGTCATCCTTGTAGCTCCAAGATTTCTGTATCTGTTTCTGGTGATACTCAGTTACGCGCTGCGCAGCGGCTTCAAGTGCGGCACGCTGCTCAGCCGGCAAGCCGACAAATGCCGCCTGCAATTCCGCTTTCGGCAACTCCATCTGCTGCGCTGCCGCCAGAGGTAAACGATCAAACTTTGCGGTGTATTCCAATACCGCCACATCTCCACGGACACGCACATCTTTTAAGATAGCCGCAACAGTAGACTCCAACACATCATCCGCAGTCTCTTCAAATGCCAGCAACTTGGTCAAATCTTCTTTGAAGTTCACATCACGACTGGAAAGTTTACGTATCTTCATTTAGCTATCGCTCCGGCAAAAGCATCCAGCATAGGCTGGATAAGTTCACGTTTTAATTTCAATGCAGCTTGATTCACAACCAAACGTGACGAAATATCAGCAATGTGCTCAACCGCCTTGAGATGGTTAGCCTTGAGAGTATTACCACTGCTAACCAAATCAACAATGGCATCCGACAGGCCAACCAAGGGGCCCAACTCCATCGAACCGTACAACTTGATAAGGTCCACATGCACGCCTTTGGAAGCGAAGTGCTCGCGCGCCGTTTGTACATATTTAGTCGCAACACGCAAGCGCGCGCCCTGACGAACTGCCGCCTCATAGTCGAAGTCGTTACGCACCGCAACCATCATGCGGCAACGCGCAATATTCAGATCTAGTGGCTGGTACAGTCCTGCACCACCGTGTTCATGCAGCACATCTTTGCCTGCCACACCAATATCCGCAGCACCGTATTGCACATAGGTCGGCACATCAGAAGCGCGCACGATGATAAGTCGTACATCATCGCGATTGGTTGCCAATATCAACTTGCGCGAGGACTCTGGATCCTCTAGCGCGGTGATACCTGCCGCTTGCAACAGCGGCAATGTCTCTTCAAAGATTCGTCCTTTGGACAGAGCGATCGTAATCATCTATATGACTTCCTATTTAATTCTGCGTATCTGTGCGCCTAGCGCCGAAAGTTTCGCTTCGATATGTTCGTAACCGCGATCCAGGTGATAAATGCGATCCACAATGGTCTCGCCTTGCGCAACCAAGCCGGCAATCACTAAGCACGCGGAGGCACGCAGATCGGTCGCCATGATGGTCGCGCCGTCCAGCTGCGCGCAACCTTTGACGATGGCAGTGTTACCTTCAATATCAATCTGAGCGCCCAATCTTAAAAGCTCCTGCACGTGCATGAAGCGATTCTCAAAGATCGTCTCTACCACCATAGAAGTTCCATCGGCGATGGTGTTCAATGCCATGAACTGTGCCTGCATATCGGTTGGGAATGCCGGATATGGCGCAGTGCGCAAGTTGACCGCATGCGGACGCTGATGCATCTTCAAGATGATGCGATCACCAGACACCGCTATGGTCGCACCCGCTTCACGCAACTTATCCAGCACACTTTCCAAAATATCCGCACGGGTATCGGTCAATGTGATGCAGCCTCCGGTAGCGGCAGCGGCAACCAAAAAGGTACCACTTTCAATACGGTCGGGCATAACACGGTATTCAGCGCCATGCAGGGCGCTCACGCCCTGTATCGTAATGGTATCGCTGCCTGCACCGCTAATCTTGGCACCCATTGCGATCAAGCAATGCGCCAGATCCACGACTTCGGGCTCACGGGCAGCATTCTCAAGTATCGTCACGCCTTCGGCCAAAGCTGCTGCCATCATCAAATTTTCGGTACCCGTGACACTCACCACGTCGAAACATATCCGCGCGCCTTGCAGGCGCTTGGCTGTGGCATGAATGTAGCCGTGCTCAATATGTATCTCCGCACCCATCGCCTGCAGCCCTTTGATATGCAGATCAACCGGTCGCGAACCTATCGCACAGCCTCCGGGCAGCGACACACGCGCCTCGCCGAAACGTGTCAGCAACGGCCCTAGTACCAAAATAGCCGCGCGCATGGTCTTGACCATATCGTAAGGTGCTTCCAGTTTATCGACCTTGGATGCATTGAATGTGCTTGCATTGGGCGAAGTCAAAACTGCCACGCCCATTTGCTGCAACAACTTAGCCATAGTCACCACGTCATGCATATCGGGCAGATTGCTCAATCTCACCTCCCCTGCGCACAACAGGCTGGCACACATGATAGGCAGGGCGGCGTTTTTGGCACCCGAGATGCGCACCTCACCGTTCAGCTTATTACCGCCCTGTATGGAAAGTTTTTGCATGTTATTTTTGTTCCTGCCACTCTTGCGGCGTTAATGTTTTCATAGACAGCGCATGAATCTCAGCACGCATACGATCACCCAAGGTCTGATATACCAACTGATGCCGTTGCACACGACTCTTGCCGGCAAAGGCATCACTCACAATCACGGCTTCAAAATGTTGGCCGTCACCGACCACCGTCAAATGCTGAGTGACTATGCCTAGTGCGATATTGGCTTGGATACTTTCAGGGGTAACTATCATTGAGATATAGATATCAAATTACAGCGTGCGGATTAATTGCAACTAGGCAATAAAAATGCGCATCGCTTGAACAAAGGATGCGCATGATACTAAAAAAGCTAAAGTTAAGCGCGCAGCATTCTAACGCCGCACAGCAAAAATCTCAGGCTGACACCATTGGCAACAGTTCGGCCACTCCATACAAGCCCGCCAGACTGAGCATGCTGGAAGGTAAATTCACTACCTGCACTTCACGCTTATTCTGCTTTACAACACGCATCCAACCTAACAATAGACTCACAGCCGAAGAATCAGCCGTCTCGACCTGAGCAAAATCCAAGACCAAACCGTCCTGATTCAAATACGGCAGGCCTTGAGCATATAACGCAGGAACAGTATCCATATTGAGCGCACCACTTACGTGTAAGCGACCATCTGCAAAATTGATCATTTAGCCTCAGCCTTTGCACTGGCCAAGCTGGCATTCTTTGCCGCCAAGGCCTTAATCAGACCATCAATACCCCCCTCGTCGATCTGTTTGGCAAAGGTACTGCGTGAAGACATCACTAAGCTGGAGCCCTCCGTCGCCATGTCGAATACTTTCCAGCCATCCGCAGTCTTCTCCATCACATAGTTGACCGAGATGGCCGGTGCGCCGGGCTTAAGTATCTTGGTCTTGACGGTAACTTCGGTATCGGCATCGACCATCTTGACTGGTGTAACTTCTACCGTTTGATTGCGATATCCACTAAAGGCAGCCGTATAGGTGCGAATCAGCATAATCTTGAACTCTTTGACCATTGCTTGTTTTTGCTCAGCACTCGCGGTACGCCAATACTTACCGACAGCGAGTTGCGTCATGCGCACAAAGTCGAAGTGCGGCACGATTTTGGCATCCACCAAAACCAACACTTTTTCTTTGTTACCGGCCTGTATGTCTTTATCCTGCTTGACGATGGCCAAAACCTCTTGAACCGTGTTCTGCATCAACGTATCTGGCGCAACAATTTCCGCATTGGCATTGCCAAGAGCAACAACCATCAAACATGTCAGTATCAATTTATAAATTGCACGCATCGTTAAGTCTCCTAATTATTTGGCACTGTCACTTGCTTTGCTGTAGATGAACTTACCGATCAAGTCCTCCAACACCATCGCCGATTGAGTCTGCTTGATCACATCACCATTTTTGAACATCTCGCTATCACCGCCGGGGGCCAAGCCTATGTACTGCTCACCCAACAAGCCGGAAGTGAGAATGTTCGCAAACGTGTCTTTAGGAAATTGATAGCGTTTGTCCAGACTGATGCTCACTCTTGCCTCATATCGTTCAGAATCCAACGAGATGTCTGTCACACGCCCTACCAACACACCAGCACTTCTAACCGAAGCTTTAGGTTTCAATCCGCCGATATTGGTGAAGTAGGCCTGAACTTGGTACGTCTCGGACACGTTATACGTACTCAGGTTCCCCACCTTCAAAGCCAACATTACCAAAGCAGCGATGCCACCCACAACGAACATACCTACCCAAAGATCCAACTTAGTGCGTTCCATCTCTAATTTCCCCCGAACATCATTGCAGTCAAAACAAAATCCAGCATCAAGATCGCCAGTGAGGAAGTCACCACCGTACGCGTCGTCGCTCCAGACACACCCTCTGCGGTTGGCGGCGCATCATAACCCTCGAACAAAGCGATCACGGTAACGACCACACCAAACACGAAACTCTTAATCACACCATTCATGATGTCATGTTTAAAATCAACTGCTGCCTGCATTTGCGACCAGAACGAACCCTCGTCCACACCGATTTGCACTACGCCCACAAAGTAGCCACCAAAAATACCCGCCGCACTGAACATCGCTGCCAACAAGGGCATGGAGATCACGCCCGCCCAAAAACGCGGCGCGATGATACGCGCAATAGGATTGACCGCCATCAACTCCATCGCGGAGATCTGCTCGGTGGCTTTCATTAAGCCAATCTCAGCCGTCATCGCAGAGCCGGCGCGGCTGGCAAACAATAATGCCGCGACCACAGGCCCCAGTTCACGCACCAGTCCCAACGCCACCATCACACCCAATGCCGACTCCGAACCAAAACGCTTCAAAGTCTCATAACCTTGCAAGCCCAGCACCATGCCAACAAACAGCCCCGCGACGATGATGATAATTAAAGACATCACGCCAGTGGAGAACAACTCCTTCTTGATCAGATGAAAGCGGCGAAAGCCACTGCCCGAATGCAGCAAAGTCAGCGCGAAGAAACGGGCGGCAAAACCGATGCGCCACACCGCATTGACGGTAGTATGTCCTATAGCACGGATATTATTTAACACTGCCATATAGTTAAGCCCGTAGATTCAAGTCTTGACGGTAATCACCGCCGGGATAATGGAACGGCACGGGGCCATCCATCTCGCCATGTACGAATTGGTGCACATATTCTTTTTTGGAAGCGATGATCTCGTCGGGCGCACCTTCGGCAACGATCACCCCACCGGCCATGAAATAGACGTAATCGACTATCTTCAATGACTCTTGCACATCGTGCGTCACAATGATGGAAGTCGCACCCAAAGCATCGTTCAAACGACGTATCAAATCTCCAACCACAGTCAGCGAAATAGGGTCCAATCCCGCGAATGGTTCATCATACATAACCAACATCGGATCTAGCGCCACAGTGCGCGCTAGGGCGACGCGACGTGCCATACCTCCCGACAACTCCGCAGGCATCAAATCATGTGTGCCGCGCAGCCCCACTGCATGCAACTTCATCAAAACCAAATCGTGTATCAACTCCTCAGGAAGATCGGTATGTTCGCGCATCTGGAAAGCAACATTGTCAAAAACTGACATGTCGGTAAAGAGAGCGCCAAACTGAAACAACATTCCCATCTTGCGCCGCATCGCATACAAACCTTCCGAATCCAACTCGTGCAGCTTTTTACCATCGACCTGCACATATCCTTGAGTTGGCTTCAATGCGCCACCCAGATGGCGTAACAGCGTGGTTTTGCCACAGCCGCTAGCCCCCATGATGGCAATCAACTTTCCCCTTGGAAAAGTCATATTGATACCCTTTAAAATGGCACGTTGATCATAGGCAAAATTCAGGTCGCGGATTTCGACTAAAGCGGAAGAGGACAAAATTGGAAGCCCGTGTTACAGAGAGGCCGCATTCTATCGATTAGAAACGATATTCTCAACTTCATGCGCAACACATTAAAGTATCTAGATATTCGAGGCTATTGAGCACAAGCCTGCTTGCCGTTATGCTGGAGACACCGCCCCCTTGAGAACGATGCCCGCTTTGAACGTGAAATCGCCCCGCCCCAGCTTGCTCATCGTTGATGACGACCCACTCATACGCGAAGGCTTGGCTATAGCCTTTGAAGATGATTTCGAAGTCTTTCAGGCTGAGTCCCGTATCGCAGCAATTACCTTATTGCGCAATTTGGCAGCCCCACCGGCACTGGCTTTGATTGACTTGGGTCTTCCCCCCTTGCCACATCGTCCGGATGAGGGCTTCCAACTGATTGCCGAATTGTTGGCACACACGGCCAAGATCAAAATCTTCACGCTGTCCGGCCAAGATGATAAGAGCAACGCTCGCCACGCCCGAGCACTAGGTGCCATCGATTTCATTTCCAAACCATGCCCACCCAAGGACATCAAGCAACAACTCCTGCAAGCGTTGGAACTGGAACAACAAGAATCACGTCGGACTGAGCACAACCATGATTTGCTCGGCATAGTAGGACAAAGCGCGGCGATACAAGCACTGCGTAACCAAATTGTGATGTACGCAGCCATGCCGTTCCCAGTTCTGATAGAAGGCGAATCGGGATGCGGCAAAGAGTTAATCGCCAGTGCCTTACAGCGCTTAAGTGCGTCCTGTAATGCCCCATTTAAAGTATTGAACTGCGCCGCCATCTCACCGAATCTGTTGGAAGCAACCTTATTCGGCCACAGCAAAGGCGCATACACGGGGGCCAACACCGCGCAATCAGGTTACTTCGAGGAAGTTGGGGAGGGAACCTTATTCTTGGACGAGATCGGTGAGCTGCCATTGGAGTTACAAGCCAATCTGCTGCGTGTACTGGAAAACGGCGAGTTTCAACGCGTGGGTGAGACCACCACGCGCAAGAGCAAGGCCCGCATCATCACTGCCACTAATCGCAACCTGCGCACCGAAGTCAAAGTGGGTACTTTTCGTGGCGACCTGTATCACCGGCTGAATGTCTTTTCCATCACTGCCCCGCCATTGCGCGAGTTAGGCGCAGACAAGTTATTACTGCTGAATCACTTTCGTGCACACTATGCCGAACAAATCAAACACCCGCCATTCGAGCTGCATCCGGAAACCATCACTTTATGGGAGCAGTACAGCTTTCCCGGCAACGTCCGAGAGTTGCGCAACATCGTCATACGCTTGACGGCGAAGTATCCGGGCATGACCGTCAGTGCGACGCAACTACTGGATGAATTCGACTCGACGGCACTCGACGGGCCAACTGGTAAGCCCACCAGCAACCTAGCAGCCTTACGTGAAAAGCTACTTGCTGGGCAGTTTGATCTTAATTATGAACTACGCACTCAGGAAAGCCTGTATATAGATATCGCGCTGGAGCTGAGTTCGAATAACATCAGTGACGCCGCGAAACTGCTGGGCATCAACCGCACCACTCTTTACAGCCGCATGGATGCGCACGAAAAACTCAAAGTGGAAAACTGAATATGTATCTGGAACATTTTGGCCTGAACGAGCAACCATTCAAGATTACTCCGGTGACGGAGTTCTTCTTTAGTGGTGCCAATCGTAAGGAGATACTTGAAGCCTTGATCTATTCCATCAGTGAAGTAGAAGGCATCATCAAGGTCAGCGGCGAGGTAGGGAGTGGCAAAACCATGTTGTGCCGCATGCTGTTGGAACAGTTACCGAAACACATCGAACCTATCTATTTGGCCAACCCCAGCTTATCTCGTGAGGAAATGCTGTATGCCATTGCCGATGCGCTGGGGCTAAGTGTCGAGCACGAGCGCATCGGCGTGATGATGCAGAATATACAGAACAAGCTGGAAGCTAAAGCGCGTGACGGCAAGCGTGTCGTGGTGCTGGTGGATGAGGCACACGCGATGCCGATAGACACGCTGGAAGAGTTGCGCTTGCTCTATAACCTGCAAGTTGGCAGCTTCAAGTTGTTGCAAATTGTGCTATTCGGCCAGCCAGAATTGAATAGCAAGCTGGAACAACCCAATATGCGCCAGCTCAAAGACCGCATCGTGCATAATTTCCATATGCAACCGTTGTCGCGCGACATACTGGAGAATTACCTGATGTTCCGTATGCGCAAAGCCGGCTACCACGGTCCGAATATCTTTACCTCAGGTGCAATTAAGCTTATTGCTGATGCCTCGGTCGGACTGATGCGGCGCGCCAATGTTTTAGCCGATAAATCATTACTGGCGGCCTTTGTCGAAGATACTCACAGCATAGAAGCCAAACATGTACAAGCCGCGATGCGGGATAGTGAACTGTCCCCCCCATCCACTCCAGCCAACAAGAAAATCATCTATGCGGCAAGCGGTTCGATATTGACAGTGATACTTGCTTGGCTAGTCTGGTCCTATTTTGGCAACCATCAAACTACAGACATCACTACGCCAACGAGTGCTGCGGCATCAGGAAGCGTAGTTGTGCCACAAACCGCAAGCGGCACACTCGTTACTGCAAGCAACGTCCCGCCCTCGCCCGCCTTAGCCGCTAGCTCAGTCATACCAAGTAACGTAACCATTTCTTCCACGGTTGCATCCGCAATAGCATCTACACCTGTTGCGCCTAGTGCGGCTAACACTTCCAAGCCTGCCTCTTCCGCCAGCCGTTTTGAGCAACGCTTGGCAGCCGGTCAACGCTTACAGGATGACCCTCGCACTATTGCCAGCATCCAGTTGTTCTACAACGAACAGGTGTCTGCCACGCGCTTAGAGGGCTTTCTGAAGCGTGCCGAAGCCTTGGGAAAATTATCCGAGATTTACCTGCTGCCTACCAAACTGAATGGCAAACAAGGTATGCGTGTGGTTTATGGTGCCTATCCTTCAGTCGAGGCGGCAAAGTTAGCAAGCAAGCGAGAGCTTCCACAGCGCTATCAAGAAGCATTCGAAACGACGATCTACCTGCTGCAATAGCAAAGCGTTATGTATATTTACTTATTGAGCCGACCTAGCAAAGCTGCTAGGCTGCAAAAAAACAAGGGAGAAACGAGCATGCGCACATCTCACTCACTAAGTCTTTGCGCTGTGGGGCTTCTGCTCACGAGTTGCGGTACCAAACCGATACAGCCCTCGGATCACCATATGTTGCGTGAGACGACACCGCTCGTTTCTAACAAAGATATTCCACCGCCCATCACCAGCAACGTCGTACTCCCACCGCCTAAGCCCATCAGCAAGACTGCCACTTACAGCGTGGTCGTCACCAATGTTCCCGCGCAACAAATTCTGTTTGAACTGGCACGCGACGCGAAGATCAATCTGGATATACATGGCGGCATCGATGGACTCGTAACGGTCAACGCCATCAATCAGACTCTGGAGCAGATCCTCACCCGTATCTCTAGGCAAGTCGATATGCGTTATGAGCTCAGCAATGGTTCGTTGATTGTGATGCCAGACACTCCTTATCTGCGCAGTTACAAGATCGACTACGTCAACATAACACGTGATTCCGAGAGCAGCATCAGCAATTCCACGCAGCTGAGCAGCACCAGTGGCAATAGCTCGGCCGGCGGCGGTAGCAATAAGTCATCCATCGACATCAAAGACATTTCCAAGAATCGCTTCTGGGAAACACTGACACAGAACATCAAAGACATCTTGCATGAGACTGACAAGATTTTGCCCGATGGCTCCAGTGAAACGACGGTACAACAAAGCAAGTCGAGTAGCAGCACAGGTACCGGCGCACCATTACCGACAGGCAACAAAAAAACTGCCCCCAAGATCGGCTTAGAGAACAGCCCCAACCCCATCAGCGTGGAAGAAGGCGATGTCACTGTGACTAAGAAGAGCACCTTCCGCGAGGCAGCATCGGTGATCTCCAACCCAGAGAACGGCCTGATTACTGTGCGTGCAACTGGCAAACAACACGAAAAAATTCGCGAGTTTGTCGATCAGATCATGTCCAGCGCACGCCGTCAGGTTTTGATTGAAGCTACGGTCGTAGAAGTCCGACTCAATGACCAATACCAGCAAGGTATCAATTGGTCAGCACTCACCTTGGGGGCCAAGGGTTTCAAATTAACTCAGGCGGGAACGGGCGTACAAACAGCCGCTAACACTGGAAGCATGTTCCTGCTCAATTACGCTAACCCTACTTCCAATTTAGGCAACTTGGCGGCCAGCGTGTCATTGCTCGAATCGTTTGGCAATGTCAAGGTACTGTCCAGCCCCAAACTCAGTGTGCTGAACAACCAGACCGCCATGTTGCGTGTGGTGGATAACGTCGCCTATTTCACCACCGACGTGCAAATCGTGCTGCCCACCGCGACCACCCCAGGCAGTAACACCTATACGACCACACTGCACTCAACTCCGGTTGGTTTAACCATGAGCGTCACGCCACAGATTAGTGATAGCGATGTCGTAAGTCTGATTCTCAAACCTTCGATTACCCGCGTGATAGGTTCGATCAATGATCCTAATCCCGCGCTTAAGGCTGCCGGAGTAATTAGCGTCATCCCTCAGACGCAGACACGCGAAATGGAATCAGTGTTGCGCATCAACAACAACCAGATTGCAGTGATGGGTGGCTTGATGCAAGACAGCATAGACAAAAAGACCGATACCGTACCGATCTTGGGGGACATCCCCTTTATCGGCAATCTGTTCCAGAATCGCAATGACGTCACAACCAAATCGGAGTTGGTCATCTTCCTACATCCGGTCATCATCAAAGATCCAAGCTTGAATGGTGATTACAGCGACTACCGCAGAAATCTGCCAGATCAGGAGTTCTTTCACGAATCGGCGAACGGCAAACCTTAGGGCATTACCATGAGTCTTTTATTGGATGCTAGGAAGAAGTCTCAGGAGAGTGGTGATGGCGCGGCCAAGCTTGAGCTGAGCATGGAGGCGATACCTAGCAAGCCATCACCACTAAGCAGTCCAGCGCAAGAAAGTGCGCGCAGTGCCAGTCAGAATCTTTTTCAGGCCAAAGCTGCCGTACCGTCAGGAGGTCACGTGAATCGTAATCTATTATATGCATTGCTAGGTAGTATCGTGCTGTTTGCCCTAGGCGCAGTCTACGTATGGTACGAGATCAACTCCATGAGCCGTCCTGTCGCGCGACCCGTGATTCAAACAGCTGCGATTACACCTCCCGCTCCGGCAGTGGTGACAAGAGTGCCAGATCCCGCACCAGTCACCACGTCGCTCGTAACGGCAACACAACTGGTCCCCCAACTTAGCTCTCCTGCCATCACAACGCAGCCGCCCATCCCCATTGCGCAAGCGCCCGCAACAAGCCCAGCTAAGGTGCTCTCTCCCAAAACCAAACATACTTATCAAGCGCCCGTCAAAGCGCGCGCCAATAGCGCCATCACAATCAGTCATGATTCTGCCGACAACTTGGATGCGCAGTTGAACAATGCCTATCAAGCCTACAAAGCAGGGAAATACGAGCAAGCCCAATTGCTCTATCGCGGCGTATTGACTCAAGAACCACGTAACGTAGATTCGCTACTAGGCTTAGCTGCAATCGCGCAGCAAACTGGCGCGGACACACAGGCACAGTTCTATTACACGAAGGTGCTGTCACTAGATCCGCGCAACCCAGTAGCGAATGCAGGCATGTCGGCATTCAGCACCGATGAGAATCGTGAAAGTCACTTAAAGATGTTACTCAACGAACAAAAAGATTCCTCTTCTTTACACTTCGCCTTGGGTAACCAATACGCCAGTCAGCAACGCTGGGCCGAAGCGCAACAGTCGTATTTCAACGCTTACCAATTAGAACCCAATAACGCCTCATTGGCGTTTAATCTGGCGATTAGTTTGGAACGACTCGGACAAAACAAACCTGCCGCGCAGTATTACCGCCGCGCCATCGCACTAGATAAAGGCAAGAGCGCTGGATTCGACCACGCAGCAATAGAACAGCACGCACAGACACTGGCACAGTAAGGGATATGGCAGACAACCAACTCCAACAACCATTGGGCAACATGCTGGTCGCCAAAGGCGTTATCAGCGAGGATCAATTGCGTATTGCCATGCAAGAGCAAGGCAATACGCACCAGCCCTTGGGACGTTTGCTGGTGCGTCTGGGCTTCTTATCAGAAGCTACGATACGAGATGTCTTGTCAGAGAATCTAGGGCAGGAGAGCGTCGACCTATCTACCGTCATCGTCGATCCCGCTGCGCTGGCGCTGATACCCAAAGATGTGGCACGGCGCTACCAGTTGCTGCCCCTGTCGGTGGACAAACCAGGACGGGTATTGACCATCGTCATCGCCGATCCTGACAACATCATCGCGCTGGACCAGTTACGCGCCCTACTCAAAGACGAATACCACCTCATCACCCAGCTGGCCAGCGAATCCGACATCCTGCGTTCCATCGATCAGTACTACGGATTCGAGCTCTCTATCGACGGCATCTTGCACGAGATCGAGCCAGGCGAGATGGAGTACCAGACCCTGCAATCGGGGGTGAACGAGTTTAGCCAACCCGTGGTACGCCTGATCGATGCCCTGCTCACCGAAGCGGTACAACGCGGCGCGTCGGACATCCACTTCGAACCGGAAAGCAGCTTCCTGCGCATCCGCTATCGCATCGACGGCGTGTTGCGCCAGATGCGCAGTTTGCATAAGAGTTTCTGGCCGGCCATGGTGGTGCGGATGAAGGTGATGAGCGGCATGAACATCGCCGAGACGCGCGCACCGCAGGATGGCCGTATCTCCTTGCGCCTGTCCGGCCGTCCCATCGATTTTCGCGTCGCCTCGCATCCCACCACACACGGCGAGAACTTCGTGCTGCGTATCCTAGATAGACAAAAGGGCATCGTGCCACTGGCCCAGACCGGCTTGGATGAGCGGGCACTGAATACGCTCAAGATGATCATCGCCAAACCCGAGGGCATCGTGCTGGTCACCGGCCCGACCGGTAGCGGTAAGACCACTACGCTGTATTCGGTGCTGAACCACGTCAACACCGAGTCGGTCAACATCATGACCTTGGAAGACCCAGTCGAGTATCCGATCTCTTTGATACGCCAGACTTCCATCAACGAGGCCGCCAAACTGGATTTCGCCACCGGCATCCGCTCCATGATGCGCCAAGACCCGGACATCATCCTAGTCGGTGAGATACGCGACCATCCTACCGCCGAGATGGCATTCCGCGCCGCGATGACCGGCCATCAGGTCTACTCTACTTTGCACACCAACTCAGCGATAGGTGCGATACCGCGCTTGCTGGATATCGGCATCCTGCCCGACATCATGGCCGGTAATATCATCGGCATCATCGCGCAGCGCCTAGTACGTGTGCTGTGCAAGGAGTGCAAATACCCTTATGTGCCGGATGCCATGGAGCGCAAGCTACTGAGCATCCCGTTGCACCAAGATGTCACGCTGTACCGTGCTGCCGGTTGCGAGGCCTGCAATCATCAGGGTTACAAGGGACGCATGGCGATTATGGAACTGCTCAAGATGGACTACGACTTGGACGACTTGGTCTCGCGCCGTGCCAGCACACGGCAGATACGCGAACTCGCGCTGGCAAAAGGGTTCAGCCCATTAGCCGTAGATGGCATACGACGTATCCAGCAAGGCCTCACCTCGCTCGCCGAAGTCAGTCGCGTGGTCGATCTGACTGACAGGGTCAACTGATATGGTCATGTATGTCTACCATGCCATCAATCAACAGGGCCAAGCAGCCAAAGGCTTGCAGGATGCTGCCAATCTGGTGGATCTGGAGTTCCGCCTCAAGCGCAGCGGCTTAGATTTGATACAGGCCAAGGTAGACAGCCAGAAAGGTGGCGGTCAGCGTCGTAAAATCAAACGTACCGAACTGATCACCTTCTTCTTCAACCTAGAACAACTCACGCGCGCCGGCGTGCCGCTGTTGGAAAGTTTGTCCGATCTGCGCGATACCATGACGGAAGTACGCTTCCGGGAAGTCATCGCGAATCTGGTCGAATCCATAGAAAACGGCAAGAAACTCTCGCAGGCGATGGCGCAACACCCTGATGCCTTCGACAAGATTTTCATTAGCCTGACGCATGCCGGTGAAGAGAGCGGCAGATTGCCCGAAGTGTTCGCACACATCACCGACTCGCTCAAGT
>JAVHRA010000097.1:0-15099 GCA_036171395.1 Gallionella sp.
CCAGCATCATGAAGATGGTGGAGAACGCCTACAAAATCACGCTGGTCGGCGCGTTTGTGCCGCTGGCGTTCGGCCTGTACTGGAAGCGCGCCAACACGCAGGGCGCGCTAGTTTCTAGCGTGCTCGGCCTGTCCAGTTGGCTGCTGATGGAATTCATCCAACCCGACACTTACTGGCCGCCGCAACTGGTCGGCTTGCTGCTCAGCTTGGCGGGCATGCTGGTCGGCTCGCTGCTGCCTAACTTCAAGCGTGCGCAACACTCCCATCATCAAAACAAGCCATCCAACTGACCAATAGCCAATTAGAGTTTCAATGCTTGTCATATATCTGTCATCATCCCGTCATATCCTCACATCCTCGCAATGGAGTTAAAGGAATGATCGTGCAAGCAAAGATTTTGATCGTGGAAGATGAACCGGCCATCGCCGAGCTGTTGGCGTTTAACGTCATGCAAGCGGGTTTCATCGCCTTGCGCGCCGAGGATGCCACCACCGCCTGGCAACAGATACGCGACCATGCACCCGATCTCATCCTGCTCGATTGGATGCTGCCCGAGACTAGCGGTGTGGTGATCGCGAAACAACTGCGCGCCGATGCGCGCACCTGCGATATTCCCATCATCATGCTCACCGCACGCGGTGACGAGCGCGACAAGATTTTGGGCCTAGAATCCGGCGCGGACGACTACATCACCAAACCTTTTTCGCCACGCGAACTGATGGCGCGCATCCGCGCCGTGTTACGCCGCCATATCCCCATCATGCCGGAAGAGAACGTCAGCATCGGCGGACTAGAACTGTCGCCCACCACGCATCGCGTCAGCGCCAAAGGACAGAGCATAGAGTTAGGACCTACCGAGTTCCGTTTGTTACAATTCTTCATGACCCATACCGAGCGTGTCTATAGCCGCACGCAATTGCTCGATCAGGTGTGGGGCACGCAGGTGTTCGTAGAGGAGCGTACCGTGGATGTCCATATACGCCGACTCCGCGCAGCGTTAGAAGCAACCGGTTTGGACAATCTGATCCAAACGGTACGCGGTAGTGGATACCGCTTTTCAGTGACTTAACGAGGATACTCAGTGTTCGATTTTCTGCTCAAAGCCAGCATGCCGGTTATTTTTAATGCGGTCATTGCCATGCTCATTTGGGCAGTCTTTTCGTACACCGCCGCCCTGTTGTTTATCATCGCGGTGCTGCTTTACTTGATGGCACGCCATGCCTGGCAACTCTACAAGCTCACCACTTGGCTGGCCAAACCCGATCTACAGACAATCCCTGAAGCAAACGGTATATGGGATGATGCTTTCTCCCGTTTGTACAAGATGGTGAAGCGCCACAAACAAACCAAGCTGGATCTTGCCGCCGAGTTGAAACACATCGAGATGGCGACAGCGGCGATGCCTGATGGAGTGGCCATTCTTAACTCCAGCAACCGCATCGAATGGTGCAACCCGCTCGCTGCCGAACACTTCGGTTTAAATCCGGAGCGCGACATCATGCAGGACATCACTTATCTGGTGCGCAAACCCGAATTCATCGAATATCTGCATGAAGGCGTCTTCACCGAACCGCTGGTCATGTCACCGGCACGCCAAGACGATTTGCGTCTTTCCATCAAACTGGTCAACTACGCTGACAACAAACGCTTGTTGATTAGCCGTGACATCACGCAGCTGGAACGCATCGAGACCATGCGCCGCGACTTTGTCGCCAATGTTTCACACGAGTTGCGCACGCCGCTCACTGTGGTCAACGGCTTCGTAGAGAACCTGCAGGATATGGATGACCTGAATCACACCCAGATCAGCCGCGCTTTGTTCCTGATGGCAGAGCAGACCAAGCGTATGGACAATCTGGTTGCGGACCTATTGACCTTGTCCCGCTTGGAGAACGACCATACCCCGATCACGGAAGAGGTGGTCGATATCGCTGCGCTACTGAATGCGATTTATCAGGATGGCATTGCATTGAGTTCGCACAAACATAGCATCACGCTGGAAGTCGCCAACAAACACAACCTGATTGGCAACTACGATGAGTTGCGCAGCGCGTTTAGCAATCTGCTCAGCAATGCAATTCGCTACACTCCCGAGGGCGGCACCATCTTGGTACGCTGGGCTGAACGTGGTGAACAGCCAGTTTTCTCCGTGCAAGACAGCGGTATCGGTATCGCGCCGCAACATATCCCCAGACTCACGGAACGCTTCTACCGTGTGGACCGCAGCCGCTCACGCGAGACTGGCGGAACGGGATTGGGCTTGGCGATCGTCAAACATATTGCCATGCGTCATGGGGGCAAGCTGGATATCCTCAGCGTGGAGAAACAGGGCAGCACTTTCTCTATCGTATTTCCCGTCAAGCGCAACGCGCAACGCAACGACTAGGCGTAGCTGATACGCTCGTAGTCGAAGCCGCGCGTCACGCTGATGCCCATCTTCACATGCTGCTTCTCGTCGTTGGCGTGAATGATTTGCAACATGCCTCCGGGTTGGAATACTTGGCGCGCCACCATCAAGCTAGGCGGGGTACGCAAGGTCAGTACTTCGGGCATAAGAAAAGCGACTTGCGGCGCCCCCCCCGGTAATTGCACCTGTACGGGTTGCGGTGTGCCAGGCACGAAGCTGACACCGATCTGCAACGATCCCGCCGCCGACACATGCAGCCAAACTACCGCACCCAGCTTGTAAGGCTGATTTTCATCCTGTCTGAGCGCCACCAGTTGATGCAGGTTCAAGCGGCCTG
Organism: Gallionella sp.; assembly: GCA_036171395.1. GTDB lineage: Bacteria > Pseudomonadota > Gammaproteobacteria > Burkholderiales > Gallionellaceae > Gallionella. The sequence continues at coordinate 2,745 of JAVHRA010000097.1, forward strand.
GCCCGGGATTGTGGCGGGTCAACTTTGCACCCAGCACACTCTCGTCATCCAATACCCAACCTTCTTGATCCGCCACGGCTGCAACCGGCTCCTTCTTCAAAACATGGCCGAAGGTTTCAATCTGCTTACGCATTACATTGTCTTTGTGCGGCACGACCTGTTTACCGTTGAGTAAGGCATAAATCATCTCTGGCGTATAACCAAATTGCACCGGTTTACTGGTGATCGCACGCTGTATAGAACGACTCTTGTCATCCTCACACCAGCACTCATGCAAGAAGTTGAGCAACTCCAAGGCGGCGGGAATACTGGGCAAATCGCCCAAACCAACCTGATCCAGACTAGTCCCCTGTTGCAACAGGATGATCTTTACGCGCAGCAGCTTGCTCATGGGCACCATAGGCATGTAGCGCATCAGCGCATGATGGCCAGTATTGGCGACCGCCTGTAGACCTTGCTTGCCTGACATATCAACAGCCAAAGGCTGGGCATCGCCCTTGCTCAGGCTGTAGCGCGTTTCCAAACACACTTCCTTGCTCCAGTGCGCTAACCATCTGTCCAATAATCTTAACTGGGTGCGACTCAACTCGGCAGGTCGCGCGTAGCAGGCCAGCAAAGTCTTGAGGTACATGCTGCGGCAGCTGCTGGCCACCGAATAGCGCTCCAAGTCGTCCTTGACCTCTACCTCATGGAACGATTGCTCTTCGGCAAAGGCATACAGATCATGCAGCTGATGCCACAGCTGGGGTTGGCACTCATAGCCAGTACGCAGATGCTCGAAGATGCTTAATCCACTGTATTGCAGGCAACGCTCACACAGCATCGCACCCCTGCCGGCGAGCTTGTTGTCGCCCGCCAGAAAGGCTTGCAGACAGCGCTGATAGCCGGTGACCATGGCTTGCCACAGCTGTGTCAGCGACATGAAGGTCATAAGCTCATGCTCCCCCAATGGCAAAGCCTTACCAATGAGCTTCTTGGACATATCCTCCTGGATATGGTCTATGGTCTCGCGCAGGGCTTCCAGCGTGTGATAACGCTCCAAGCCCTGCATGGGGTAGCGATTCAATTCATTAAGTTGCGTAAGCAGATAACTATGCGCTTGCTGCAGATTGGTTAACTGAAACTGCGTCAACCATGCAGCACAACTCGCCTTATCCTTGAACACAGGCGCGGCTCTATCGTCAGTCGGATCGAGTGGCAGGGTCAGCATGGAATTAAGCTAAACGCGCATGGAGTGTGGCAATGAGTCTATCGCGCCAATCCGCAGGCACGACACGGGTTGCGGCACGTTGTGCCACGCCCCAGATCGGTTGCGGGAAATGTTTGTCTTCAGCATAGCGCGGGATGATATGCCAATGCAGATGCGGCGTCATACTCCCTAGGCTGGCCAGATTGATTTTGTCAGGCCGCAGCACATCGCGCACCGCCTGCTCCACCTTGCACACTGTCATCATCATGATGCTGCGCTGGGCGATTGCCAGATCCGTCATCTCAGCAAGATGCGTGTTGCAGATGACACGGCAGAAGCCGGGGTAGTCGGCATCTTCCACCAGCACCACGCGCAGAAAATCATTGCGATAGATGAGCGTGCCACCATCGTGTAGACAGAGTTCGCAACTCATCTATAGCAACACCCGCTCGATGCCGCCGTTATTGGCCTTGTTAACGTAATCGGGCAACCAGTTTTCACCCAGCAGATGTTTGGCCATCTCGACCACGATGTAATCGGTGGTCGTGCCCGCATCATCGTTGTAGCGGCTCAGCCCCTGCTGACAAGCTGGGCACGAGGTTAGTATTTTGACGTCGCCAGCAAAACCATCGGCGCGCAAAGCCTCTGCCCCCGTCTTCATCTCGTGCTCTTTGCGGAAACGCACTTGGGTTGCAATCTCCGGCGTAGCCACACCGAAAGTGCCCGACTCTCCGCAGCAACGTTCATTGAGCTGCACCTCCGCGCCCATCAACGTTTGCACCACATCCATAGACTTATAGGTTTTCATCGGCGTGTGGCAAGGCTCGTGATACATATAGCGCGTGCCCTCCACGCCATTCAGCTTGACGCCCTTCTCTAGCAGATATTCGTGGATGTCGAGCAAGCGGCAACCGGGGAAAATCTTCTCGAACTGATATTTCAGTAGCTGATCCATGCAGGTGCCGCACGACACGATGACGGTCTTGATGTCGAGATAGTTGAGCGTGTTCGCGACACGATGGAACAGCACGCGGTTGTCGGTGGTGATCTGGTTGGCCTTGTCTTTCAGGCCACTGGCATTCTGCGGATAACCGCAGCACAAATAACCGGGCGGCAACACGGTGGTAGCGCCCGTCTCGTACAGCATCGCCTGAGTGGCTAAGCCAACCTGACCGAACAAACGCTCCGAACCGCAACCGGGGAAGTAGAACACCGCCTCGGACTCCTCGCTACTCACGCGCGGGTTGCGAATGATCGGCACGATGTCGTTGTCCTCAATGTCCAGCAGCGCACGCGAAGTCTTCTTGGGCAAATTGCCGGGCATGGGTTTATTGATGAAATGGATCACCTGTGCCTTGAGCGGCGCACGGCCTACCGTAGCAGGCGGATGCTTGAGCTGCGCATCGAGCAGGCCGAGACGCTTCGCCACCTTATGCACGGTACGCTGTAGCTTGTAGCTCCACTCTATGGTGACCTTGCGCATCAACTTGATAGTGAGCGGATCGCTGCTATTAAGGAAAGCCATCGAGATAGCGCTGACTGGGTTGAATTTCTTCTTGCCTTGCTTGCGCAGGAAATCGCGCATCGCCATCGACACTTCGCCGAAATCGATATTCACCGGACACGGGTTAAGACACTTGTGACACACCGTGCAGTGGTCGGCCACATCATTGAACTCGTCGAAGTGTTGTATCGAAATGCCGCGACGCGTCTGCTCTTCATAGAGGAAAGCCTCGATGAGCAAGGAGGTGCCGAGTATCTTGTTGCGTGGCGAGTAAAGCAGATTAGCGCGCGGCACATGAGTGGCACACACCGGTTTGCACTTACCGCAACGCAGGCAGTCTTTGATCGAGTCGGAGATATTACCCAGCTCACTCTTCTCCAGAATCAGACTTTCCAATTCCATCAAATTAAAACTGGGCGTGTAAGCGCGCTCCAGATTACTGCCCGTGAGCAGCTTGCCTTTGTTGAAGCGTCCTTCTGGATCGACCTTGAGTTTGTACTCGGTGAAGGCTGCAATCTCGTGCGGCTCGAGGAAGTCGAACTTGGTAATACCAATACCGTGCTCGCCGGAAATCACCCCGCCCAAGTCTTTGGCCAATTGCATGATGCGATCCACCGCGCCATTGGCCTGTTGCAACATGGCGTAGTCATCCGAGTTAACTGGGATGTTGGTGTGCACGTTGCCGTCACCGGCATGCATATGCAGCGCCACAAACACGCGGCTCTTGAGCACGGCTTGGTGTATCGCAGTGCAACGCTCTAACACCGGCTGATAGGTGCTGCCGCTAAACAAATGACGCAACGGCTCGCGCAATTCCAACTTCCACGAGGCACGCAACATATGACGCTGCACGCCATCGAATACGGTCTTGGCATCAGCATGATCGGCAGGCGCGAACGAACAATCGGACAGTTGCGCATCCAGATTGCTTTGCAACCATGTCCAACGCGCGCGCACTTGCGCCAGCAGTTTCTGTGCTTCCTGTTGGCGTGTACCTAACAGCTCGGCATCGCCCAACTGTTTGTCGTCCTGATAGTAGAGCGGCAACTCACCGGCGAAGAACTCGTCCAGCGCATCCATAAACTTGAGCTTGTTGCGCAGCGACAATTCAATGTTGATGCGCTCGATGCCATCGCAGTAGTCGCCCATGCGCGGCAGCGGAATCACCACGTCTTCGTTGATCTTGAAGGCGTTGGTATGTTTAGCAATGGCGGCGGTGCGCGCGCGATCCAACCAGAACTTCTTGCGCGCTTCGGCGGACACCGCGATGAAACCTTCACCATTGCGCAGATTCGCCATGCGCACGATTTCGGACGCAGCCAGCGCTGCCGCATCCGCATCGTCGCTCACCACATCCGCCACCAACACCATCTTGGGACGCGTGCCGCGTTTGGCCTTGGTGGCATAACCGACCGCTTTCAGATAGCGCTCATCCAGATGTTCCAGACCCGCCAACAACGCCGCCTGCTTGCCGCTACTAAAGTAATTAGTGATCTCCACGATGGCCGGTACCGCTTCGTGTACTTGGCCGAAGAACTCCAAACAGACGGTGCGGGTATGGGTGTGCTCGCGATGCAAGATAAAGCGTGCCGAAGTGATGATGCCGTCGCAGCCTTCCTTCTGTATACCGGGTAGACCGGAGAGGAATTTATCGGTCACATCCTTACCCAGCCCCGCTTTGCGGAAGGCGCTGCCGGGTATCACTAACAGCTCGACAGGCTCGCTAACGGTCTTGCCATCCAACTCATAGCGCGTGATACGGAAAGTCGCATTGGGCGCGTCGTGTATCTTGCCCAGATTATGGTCGAGTCGTTCCACTTCCATCCATAGACCATCCGGCGTGACCATCTTCCACGACACCAAATTGTCCAGCGCAGTGCCCCACAACACGGCTTTCTTGCCACCCGCGTTCATCGCCACGTTACCGCCTATGCAGGATGCATCGGCAGAGGTTGGATCGACTGCGAACACCAGTTTGTTGTGCTCTGCCGCCTCCATTACGCGACGTGTCACCACGCCCGCACCGCAATGGATGGTGGCGTAAGGTGCGCTCAAACCGGGTAACACCCTCTGCTCAACGGCAGATATAGCGTCCAGCTTCTCGGTGTTGATCACCACCGAGCGTTTATCCAAGGGCACCGCACCGCCGGTATAACCAGTACCACCGCCGCGCGGGATGATGGTGAGCTTGAGTTCGATACAGGCGCGCACCAGTGCGGCAATCTCTGTCTCGGTATCGGGATTCAGCACAACAAAGGGATATTCCACGCGCCAGTCGGTAGCGTCGGTGACATGCGAAACACGCGCCAAGCCGTCGAACTGGATGTTGTCCTTGCGGGTTAAATGACTGAGCGCCTTGAGTGTGCGCTTACGCAAAGCGATGGTCTCTTCAAACTCTTGCTCAAAAGCATTGACGGCTAGCGCGGCCAACTCCAACAGTCGCGCCACCACTTCGTTATCCTGGCGACGCGCCTCTATGGCACGTAGTCTGTGACGCAAAGCGCCCACCAAAGCGGTACGGCGTTTGCGGTTGCCCAACAGGTCATCTTGCAGATACGGATTGCGCGATACCACCCAGATATCGCCCAGCACCTCATACAGCATCTGTGCGGAGCGGCCCGTGCGGCGCTCTTCGCGCAAGGTGTTAATAATCTGCCACGCCTCTTCGCCCAAGATGCGCAGGACGATCTCGCGATCCGAGAAGGAAGTGTAGTTGTAGGGGATTTCGCGCAGGCGTGCCGTCATTTTGGAATCTGGTCCGGGCTCAAATTTAGCAAGGGCGGCATTCTACCGCATTGAGGAAGCAGACTCGACCCCGTCGTGAGCAAGGTTGGCGCTTCGATACCCATAATCGACAGGAATGGTTGGCATAGTGCCGTGTGCACGGCACTGTTAGAATGCCGCCACCCGATATGCCTCTTCCACTCATGAAGTCACTATTCCTTTCATGCTTGCTGCTAGTTCTACTCATGCCGCTCGCACAAGCTGAGCCTACCTCCTCATGCGCGATGCGCTTTCCCAACGATGATGTGGCACGGCTGAGATGCTACGACCAAACACCAGCGCCTACTACCGATACACAAGACTTAGCGGCACAATCCGAGATCATCCAAGCCGAGCTGGCGCGCCGTTCCTATCTGACGCGGGTGTGGAATCTCGATGACCTGAATAATACTGACGACAGCAAGTTGGGCCGTCTTCAGCCCTATAGACAGAACTACATCATGCTGCGCGAAACCAACAGTCTCAATAATCAACCTACCTCCCCCTCGCCCCTGCATACCACGCTGGCGGCCAATCCCAACCAGTCGCTGGAAACTAAATATCTCATCAGCGTAAAAGCAGACATCGGCACGCAACGCGACATCAACCTACTGGGCTTCAAAACCCTGCGCTTGTGGGGCGCGTACACGCAGCAATCAAACTGGCAGATGTTCAACACCAAAAATTCCTCACCGTTCCGCGAGACCAATTACGAGCCGGAACTGATCGCCACTTTGGGTACCACGCGCGACTCCGGCTTGAAGCTGGTCAACTTAGGCTTGGAGCATCAATCCAACGGCAGGCCATTACCTGAATCGCGCAGCTGGAACCGCTTGTACGCATTGACAGGCTGGGAATGGAACAACGTAACTTCATTGATGGGCAGGTTGTGGTGGCGCGTACCCGAGAACATCGCCAAAGATGACAATCCCGACATCACCGACTATATCGGTCACGCGGATTTAGTGTTGCGCTGGGAGCCTGCCGACAAATCACAAGCTATATCGCTATTGTTGCGCAACAACCTCGTACTCAGTAACAACCGTGGCTACGGCCAGCTAGACTGGGCCACCCCCATCAATGCGGGCGACTCCTCGCGCTTCCACATCCAGCTCAGTTCGGGCTTCGGCGAAACGCTAATCGACTACAACCACTACCAGACCACATTAGGCTTTGGTTTTTCATTCAGGGAATGGTGAACATGACAATAGAAGAAGAGACACATTACGAACGCATCGGTGGTGCCGATACGGTACGCGCACTGGTGGTGCGCTTCTATCAGATCATGGATGAGTTGCCCGAGGCCTATGGCATACGCAAGATGCATGCGCCACATTTGCAAAGCGCCGAAGATAAACTATTCAAATTCCTGTCCGGCTGGATGGGTGGGCCACAGTTATTTGTAGAGGAATACGGCCACCCTAGATTGCGTGCGCGTCATCTACCTTTCGCCATCGGCAACGCCGAACGCGACCAATGGCTGCTATGCATGAATCGCTCACTCGACGAAATTGTTGGTGATGTGACTTTGCGCCGCGAACTCTCGGCTGCGTTCGCCAAGGTCGCAGACCATATGCGTAATCGCGAAGGTTGAGAGCCTAGCCAGCTTCAGGAGCAGAATTTGACAACAAGCGATTCAACACCGCCCCTGCCAACATAAATCCAAAAATAGGCGGCATATAGCTGATGGTTCCATTTACTGAGCGTGGACGACCTCTATCTACAGGTTGTGGTGGCAGAGGTGGTCTAGCGTTCTCGTCGGTGTAGACAGTAAGCACGCCCTGCTTGATACCCAAGTCGCGCAGATGTTTACGCATCTCTCTCGCCAACGCACATACGCTGGTTTCGCTGATGTCGGCAACCCGAATGCGTGTGGGATCGAGCTTGTTTCCTGCCCCCATACTCGAAGCGACGTTGTATCCCTGCCCCAAGCTGTAAGCCACCAGCGCGACTTTGCAGTTCATCGAATCTATGCAGTCGATGACGTAATCACAATCTTTCGGCACCAACTCATGCACGTTCTCACGTCCAAGGAAGGTCCGTATCAGCGTCACCTGACAATCCGGATTGATATCGGCGATACGCGCGCGCATCAGTTCGGCTTTGGACTGGCCCACCGTCGAAAGCAAAGCTGGCAACTGACGATTGATGTTGCTGATCGCAACCACGTCGTGATCCATCAGCGTCAAGCGTCCCACGCCGGCACGGGCCAAGGCCTCGGTGCAATAGGAGCCGACGCCGCCGAGACCGGCGACAAAAATATGTTTGTTACGCAAGGTCGCGATGCCTGCATCACCCAACAATATCTGGGTGCGTTCGAACTGGGGGGGGAAGTTAGGTTTCATCCTGCGATTATAAAGCTTGTAATCGCTTTCTCAGCATAGGTAACACGCTAGCTGCATTTGCCGTAGTCTCGGCAGCGACTTCTTCAAGACTCATGCCACGCAACTCAGCCAAAGTCATGGCGATGCGCTGCAAGTTTGCCGGACGATTAGGAACGCCGCGAGGGAGAAAGTCTGGCGGGATGTCTGGACCATCTGTCTCTAACACTATGCTTGCCATAGGTAGCGTTGCAGCTAACTCTCGAATACGTAAGGCGCGCGTATGCGTCATCGCTCCACCGAATCCCAACTTGAATCCCAATTTGATAAATTCTTCAGCCTGCTGAAGACTGCCGTTGAAAGCGTGCGCGATACCACCACCGACCTTGTCACGCCGCAGATGTTTGAGCACAGTGTCCTGTGCACGTCGCACATGCAGCAATACAGGCAGATCGAATGCACGCGCCAGTTTTAATTGCTCTGCAAAGTAATACTCCTGCAGCTCTTGATCGTAGTGCTCTACAAAAAAATCTAAGCCAATCTCACCTATCGCCACAGCTCTTTCATGCTGTAATTTTGTGCGCAGTCTGGTTAAATCATCGGCCTCGGCTTTGTCGACGAATAGCGGATGTATGCCATATGCAGGCAGACAATTACCGTATTGTTGACACAATTGATTTACTGCGGAAAAGTTGAAATGGGCGACCGACGGAATAATGATGGTGCGCACACCGCACGTCGCCGCTTCGGCAACAATCTCGGCTTGTTCGTCGCCGAACTCTGCCGCATCCAGATGGCAATGCGTATCGACGATATGCATTAGTAGGCTGAGATTATGGCAATGAGAACAAGCCCATGGTGACGATGATCTTGCCCATCACACCGCCCTTTTCGATCAATTTGTGCGCTTGTCCTACTTCGATTAGCGGCAGTTGACGCGACACTAGCACGCCGAGTTTGCCTGCTTCTATAAGCTTCGCACCTTCTTCCAATATCTTGCGTTGGCGGATGCGCTGGTCGTGCATCTTCATTAATTGTGCGGTGAGCATCAGCTCATAGCAGAGGGTTAGATTACGCAGACGGGCACGCTGCGCATCTTCCAAAGTCAATGCCGTTGCGATGATGCTGACAATCTTGCCGCCGATCTTGGTCGCATCGATAGATTTGCTAAATGTGTCGCCACCAACTGTATCAAGCACCACATCTACGCCTTGCATACCGGTCCACTGCATTATTTCGTCGATGAATTTCTGCTTTTTGTAGTCGATGATTTTTTCAGCGCCTAATGACTGAGCCAATTTGGCCTTTTTATCATCGCTTACTGTGACCGCCACTTTGGCTCCAAAATGACGTGCCAATTGCACCGCGATATGACCGACACCGCCTGCTCCCCCATGTATGAGTATTGTTTGACCGGGTTGTATATTGGCCTTCTCGACCAGCGCCTCCCATGCGGTGATTAACACCAGCGGAATTGCTGCACTGTCTTGCATACTCAAATTTGCCGGCTTAGCAGCACAGCAATCTTCGTGCAGCGTGGTGTACTCAGCGTAGCAACCGGGATCCAGACCAATGCCGCCATTGTTGAAAAAGACTTGGTCACCCACCTTGAAGCGCGTCACCTCGTCACCTATCTCATCGATGATGCCGGCCCCGTCGCAGCCCAGTATCGCGGGCAATTTTTCAGGATAGTAAATCGGCTTCATGCGCAACTTGGTATCCAAGGGATTGATACCTGCTGCGGCGAGTTTCACACGCAGATGCCGAGGGGACAATACCTCCGGGATTTCGAGGTCGCGCAAATGCATAACATCTATGCCGCCCGCAGTGGTAGTAAGCATGGTCTGCATCTTGTCGCTCCTTCGTAAAATCGCTTCGATGGCTATGTTAAACTGCGCGCCTTAAATTTGCACATTCTTGGCGGTCTAGATATGTCTGGCAATACACTCGGTACCTTGTTTACGGTGACTTCTTTCGGCGAATCGCACGGAGCGGCTATCGGCTGCATCGTGGATGGTTGCCCTCCTGGACTGTCGCTATGCGAGGCGGACATCCAACATGACCTTGATCGTCGTAAGCCCGGCACTTCGCGCCATGTGACTCAACGTCGCGAGTCGGATAGTGTGGAAATTCTCTCTGGCATCTTCGAAGGCAAGACCACCGGTACTCCGATTGCGCTGCTGATACGTAATGAAGACCAGCGCAGCAAAGACTACGGCAATATCGCCGAGACTTTCCGCCCTGGCCACGCCGACTACACCTATACGCAAAAGTATGGCTTCCGCGATCATCGCGGCGGCGGGCGTTCGTCCGCGCGCGAGACCGCAGTTCGTGTCGCTGCGGGTGCGATTGCCAAGAAGTGGCTCAATGAGCGTTATGGTGTGGTGATACGTGGCTACATGTCGCAGCTGGGTGAAATAGCAGTGCCTTTCAAGAGCTGGGATGGCGTTAATGACAATCCATTCTTCGTGGCGGACGCCAACTATATCGACCAATTGGAGCGCTATATGGATGCCCTGCGCAAATCAGGCGACTCCATAGGCGCGAAGCTGACGGTCGTTGCCGAGCATGTGCCTGTGGGTTGGGGGGAACCGGTCTACGACAGACTCGATGCTGAAATCGCTTACGCATTGATGGGCATCAACGCAGCTAAAGGTGTTGAGATAGGCGATGGTTTTGCCTGCGTCACTCAGCACGGTAGCGAGCACGGCGACGAGATGACTCCGGCTGGCTTTCTCTCCAATCACGCTGGCGGCATTTTGGGGGGGATCTCCACTGGACAGGACATCATCGCGCATGTGGCGATCAAGCCGACCTCTAGCATCCGAATTCCACGCCGATCCATCGATCGCAGCGGCTATCCCATCATGGTCGAGACACACGGTCGTCACGATCCCTGTGTCGGCATACGCGCAACCCCTATAGCGGAAGCGATGTTAGCCATCGTGCTGATGGATCATGCCCTGCGCCAGCGCGGCCAAAATGCTGACGTGCAATGTACAACCCCCAAAATCGCATCAAGCATCCCTTGAAACAGCGCCTAGGCACGCTACTTTTGGTATGCGCACTCAGCGTGCTTACTGCGTGTGCGGTGTTGATTCCACATGATTACCTGATCAGCCAACAAAAACTGATGGATAAGCTGCAAAGCTCTTTTCCTCTCAAGCATGATTTAGGCAACGGCTTATTTCGTGTCACCGTTGATATGCCAACCCTGAGATTCGATACGCAACATAATCGTGTCGTGATACGGAGTGGATTCTCTGCATACTCTATCTTGAGTGGTCCGTTGCAAGGCAACTTGACCATGTCGAGCGCATTACGCTTCGATGCGAATCAACGTGCGATATTCTTAAATGAGCCCCAGTTCGACAACCTCACGATCATGCAGGATTACAGCTTTGCCGAAATGCTGCGCCCTGCTATGAATCTGATGCTCATAGAGTTTCTCCGCACCAATGCACTGTATCGTTTTCAACCTAGCGAACTGCGCTTTGCGGGAGCTGATATTGACATCACCGGCATCGATGTCGTCACTGACGGCATACGCGTCAAGTTAGCGCCGAGAAAGAGTCATCTTTAACGCCATCAACTTATTTGTGCTTGGCAAGTTTTGCACCTAGATGCTTTTCTCCGCGCTGCTTAGCTAACTCCACTTGCTTCTGACGTTCGCGTGCAGCCATCAATTTCTCTTCCGTCATACCATCGTAGCAATTTGGGCAGGAGATACCCGTTTCAAATTTCGGCGATTTCTTATCCTGTGCCGAGATAGGTCGCGAACATCCATAACATAGCTCATAATGACCTGCTTTCAGTCCTTGTCCGACAGCCACACGTTGATCAAAGACGAAACACTCACCTTCCCATAGGCTCTGCTCTTCCGGCACATTTTCCAGATACTTTAAAATGCCACCCTGCAGGTGATATACGTTGGCAAATCCTTCTTTCAGCATATAGGCTGAAGCCTTTTCACAGCGTATCCCGCCCGTGCAGAACATAGCGACTTTAGGCTGCTTATTTGGATCGAAATGATTTTTAACGTACTCCGGAAACTCACGGAATGTCGTGATGTGCGGGTTCACAGCGCCCTTGAATGTTCCGACTTCCACCTCATAGTCATTACGTGTGTCGACCAGCAGCACTTCCGGATCATTGATCAGCACGTTCCATTCCTCTGGCTTGACATACTCACCCACCAACTCCGTCGGGTCTATCCCACCCACGCCCATAGTTACGATTTCCTTCTTGAGTTTGACCTTCATGCGATAGAAGGGCTCGCCTTCAGCGATTGACTCTTTGTGTAGCAAGTCCGCTAGACGCGGATCACTACGCAGATACTGCAAAATACTGTCTATATTCTGTCGCGTACCGGCTATCGTGCCGTTGATACCTTCCTCTGCCAGCAACAAAGTACCCGTGATATCGAGTTGATCGCATCTTGACTGTAGAGGCTGACGCAGTTCTTTGCAGTCTTCTAGTTTTACGAACTTGTACAATGCTGCAACCACTTTGTTACTCATGACGACTTCCTGATTTTTGATGGTCTGCGTAGTTTAACTGCTACGAAGCAGCTCATCT
>JAVHRA010000098.1:0-3105 GCA_036171395.1 Gallionella sp.
CCTGCATGCTGAACACGCGATTGAGATCCAGTAGTCCGGCGGCTTGGATGCCTAAGCGATTGAGGATGTGTCGGTGGTCAGACTGTAGGCCGAAGCCGACTTTGAGCAGCTGTGCGGCGCTCAGCATTTTGATGAGATAGGGCTGCACGGCGGGATGATGGATTTGGAACAAGTAGGGCGCATCGTGCAGCGCAAACTGCAACAGGTGCGGGCCGCTGCTGACCTCGCCGGTGACGAAGGTGGGTTTAGATTCGGTATCAAAACCCACTGTGCCAGCGGCCATGATCTTGTCGTAGGCGGCGGCGCACTCGGCCTCATGCGCGGGCACATGGATGCGCGACAGTGGCAGGCCGATGAACAGCGGCAACCGTGCAATAGCCGCTTTATCAGGCACGGGCTTGGTCTTGCGCGCAGGGCGTTTTTGCTGGGTTTGGGTGGGCTGGTCGGGGGCAATATCGGACATGAGCTGAGCGTGGATGAGGGGGCTGTGCAGGGTAGTACATTGCGCCGTATTAGGCGAGTGCAAGCGAACGATAGCTGTGCGATAGTGGCACACTGATGTGAATAGTGATGGACTTTTAGAGAAAGACTTAGATATGCAGATTAGATTTCTCACCGCGCCGAGCACCGGCAACAGCTTGCTGCGCAAGCTCATGGCTTTTATTTTAATGACTCTGTTAGTGCTGCTGGCGTTGACGTTCTCTGCCGTCTTGCTGGTGGTGATAGTGGTGTTCGGTACGCTGGCTTGGATATATCTATGGTGGAAGATGCGCGCATTGCGCAAGCCGATGCAGGACTTGGTGCCACGTACAGAGCGCAGCCGTCCCTACGATGCCGCCCCCGCTGAGGCTAGGGGAGTGGTGATAGAAGGAGAGGTAACGCGCGTGGATGTGTCCTGAAACTGGGCTTGGATGTTCACGCTGAGGTGGTCGTGATGATCATGCGGCTGCCTTGCCGAGCGTGGATGATGCCGAAGCTGGCATCGGGCATTTCGGCACGCAGTTTGTCCGCTTCCCACTGTTGTCCCAGATAACTCACCCGCGCGGAACTCTCGTCCATCCATTCCAGTATTTCAACCCGTTGACCGATGTCCGTGGGCCGCTGCACAGTCGGGATGGCAGGTCGGCTTTGGCGCAGCCGCATCACGATCAGTGCGTGCACGCTGCAACCCATGCACAGCACGGCAATTTGCAGTGTCCCCGAGGCACCTTGATAGTCCGCAATTGCCGGATAGAGAAAAGCGAGTCCGATAGCAAATAGATAGAAACTACCGACGGCGAATTCCGCCAGCATGCACAAGACGCCGAACACCGACCATGAGACGAAATCCATTTCCTTACTCCTGTAACGAACGCAGTGATACACGGCGCAGATTTCCATTTTAATGTGCCTTTTCGATGCTAAGTACCCCTAACTTTGCTCAACCTCTGTCGTGAGCAGCTTTTCGAGCAAGTAGGCCGCGTCAATTGTGCGCGACACACAGTACAGAATTAATTTTTCGTTTTTTATCGGAGCAGATATTGAGTAGAATCGCCAGCTCGGAAATCAATCTTTTGGAACCTCTTCCTATGCTCAATACAGGCCGACTCTCAACGCTCAGATACGCGATTATCGCCACCCAACTGCTGTGTTTGAGCGCCTGTACCATCTTGCCTACGGGCGGTCATGAGGCCGCACCGGCCAAGACTTTGCCGACGCCTAAGAGCTCCCCGGTGGCGGCCAGCGCTGTCGGTGACAGCAGTACTAGCGACCACACTTTGAACGAACGCCGCGTCATTGTGCCGAGCGAGGAGATCGTCAAAGACGGCTTGCAACTGAGTTACAGCATCAAGTCTTTGGCTAATGACAACGACAACTTGTTACAGCTTTCGCTGGTGTTCAGAAACATGAATAGCAAAGTGATAGTGCTCGCGCCCAAGGTGACTTTGAGCGATGCGCAAGGTATAGCAGTTCCGCTATACAGCAAAAAAACCTTTGAGAAAGTCGCTGCGAGCATGGTGGCCAAGAGTAAGCAAAAGGGCGCCAGTGCTGATAAGAGCGCGGTTGCTGCCATGCAAGAACAGTTGGACTGGGACAAAGCGTTCTGGATGGGTAATCATTTCAAGATACCGGCTGGCGGAATTCAGATCGGTGGGCTGGTGTTCCATAGCGCCACCTTGCAATACCCATTGAAACTATCGGTCGCGGTGCGGGGAGATGTATACCAATTCATGATTAAAGATGGCGCTGGTGCTAACGACAAAAAACCTGACGCAAAAAAGGCCAGTGAGTGTCATTCACCGGCCCTGGGTACTGCCTTGTACGTCGGCTCTAAACCCGGCTGTCGTTAGACTTTGGGGGGCGGAGTCTTCTTGGGTTTCTTTTCTTCTTTGTTCTTGCGCTGTTGTCCTTTGGCCATGATTTATCTCCTTGTGTAGTGGCGACGCCATCTTAATACTGAACTTGGATGGCGGTGTGATTTTCGTGCAGATTTAGTGAGTCGTTATCAATGTCTGTGCCACTCTGGTTAGGGTGGTGGGCGTCAAATCGTGCAACACCAAGTGCTGTGCATCATCCAGTCGCGTGTAGTGCTTGCCGAGTGCGCGCCGATAGCTGGGGTCGTAGTGGAATTCCAATAACTCTGCCACCAACATGCCGAACTGTTGGGCTTCTATCAGGGCGATCCAATGCGCGATGCGTTTCTCCCCTTGGAACTGGTGCAGCATCTGCAACAACAACATGAGTTTTTGCGGTGCTTCTATCAGATGACGATAGTCCGTCTGTAACAGTTCCAAGCGTGCCGCGTTGGCGGTATCCATCATCACGCAAGCACTGGCATGCATGACCTTGTGCAAAGAGTTGGGCAGCGTGATGTGGCCTATCTTGTTGCTTTCTGCCTCTACATAAACGGGATGACTGGCATCGAAATTTTGCAGTGTGCCGACCAGTTGTGTCTCGAACCATTTTTGGGTGGGTTGAGGGCGATCAGGCAAACCGCCTAGGATAGAACCACGGTGCTGTGCCAATCCTTCCAAATCCAACACCTGTGCACCGGCCTCGCGCAGCGCAGCGAGCAAGCGGCTTTTCCCTGAGCCGGTCGCGCCACACACCACGCGGTAGTCATAC
>JAVHRA010000099.1:0-3099 GCA_036171395.1 Gallionella sp.
CGCTGCAAGGAATGATGCAATTGCGCCAGCGTGCCTTCTTTATTGCGGCCGCAGCCTGCGCCGAACAGGATGTCGCCGCAGAACAACATGTCGGGGTGGTAGTAGCCGATGTGGTCATCGAGATGGCCGGGTAACTCCATGATGTCGAAGTGAAGTCCGAACTCTGAGAGTGTGCAATGTTCGCCTTCGCGTAGGTCATTCGTGATGTGTGGATTATCGGGATGCCTGCGTCCATACACCGGCACGTTGTATACTCCGCGCAGTTTTTCGATGCCGCCGATATGGTCGTTGTGCCTATGGGTACACAGTATGGCGCTCAGGCGCAACCGATGCTCTGCAAAGAAAGCCAGCACTGGTGTTGCGTCACCCGGGTCGACGACGACCGCCAGTGTGCCGTTGTGTATGGCCCAGATGTAGTTGTCGTTGAAGGCAGGGATGGCGGTTATGTTGTACACGGTCTATACGAGAGTGATGCGATGCCTGATTGTAGATTATCTGCACGAACTTTGAACGAATGGTTGTTAAGCCCACAGGGCGATTATGTGCTGAGTCGTGAGCAGGCTTACTACGATAAGACGGTGGCGGATATATTCGGTTTTAATGCGTTGCAACTGGGGTTGCGGGAGCATGCGTTTTTGCGCAACAGTCGCATGCCTGTGCGCTTATATGGCGATCAGACTGTGATGGCGGATGTGCGTTTTTGCTATGACGAGTTGCCATTTGCATGCGAGAGCATTGATCTGCTAATCATGCCCCATGTATTGGAATTTTCAGACAATCCGCACCAGATACTGCGCGAAGTGGAACGGGTTTTGATGCCGGAAGGAAATCTGCTGATTAGCGGCTTCAATCCTTATAGTCTATGGGGCTTGCGCCGCAAATTGAGCAGCAAGCAAGGTTACCCTTGGTGTGGCGAGTTCATCGCATTGAGGCGCTTGAAAGATTGGTTGGCACTGTTGGGTTTCGTGGTGATGGAGGGACGCTTTACCGCTTACGCCCCCCCTTTCAATCGCGCCGCAACACTGGCGCGTTGCCACTTTATGGAAGTGGCGGGCGACCATAGATGTGCGGGAAGTGGCGGCGTATATTTTCTGCATGCGATTAAGCGCGTGCCGGGGATGCGCTTGATACAACCCAAATGGAACAAGAAATTAGTGGGCAACTTGCTACCGGCGACGCCCAAGATGAACAATAACAAGTCACATAACGAGATTAGTAAGTAATGAGTAAAACTGTAGTTGATATTTATACCGATGGCGCATGCAAAGGTAATCCGGGCGTTGGGGGGTGGGGCGCTTTGCTATGCACCAAGGGCGTGGAGCGCGAGCTGTTCGGTGGTGAACGTGATACCACCAACAATCGTATGGAGCTGATGGGCGCAATCTCCGCTTTGGAGGCACTGAAACGTCATTGTCAGGTGCGTCTGCACACCGATTCAAAATACGTCATGCAAGGCATCACCGAATGGATAGGCAATTGGAAGAAGCGCGGCTGGAAGACCGCCGACAAGAAGCCGGTGAAGAACGAGGATCTGTGGCGCAGGTTGGACGCAATCGTGGCTGAACACGAGATCGAATGGATATGGGTAAAAGGGCATGCCGGACATGCAGGCAACGAGCGCGCCGATGGGTTGGCGAATCGTGGCGTGGAGATGATATTGGAGCAAGCCGATGCGTAAGATCGTATTAGATACCGAGACCACCGGTTTGTATCCAGAACAGGGCCACCGCATCATCGAGATTGCCGCCATCGAGTTGGAGGGGCGGCGTGTCACACAAAAACATTTTCATCACTATCTGGATCCGGAGCGCGAGGTGGACGAAGGCGCGGCACGCGTGCACGGTTTCACTTGGGACATGCTGCGCGGTCGCGCCAAGTTTGCCGATGTCGCCGCTAGCTTCCTGGAGTTCGTCGATGGTGCCGAGCTGATCATTCACAACGCGCCCTTTGATATCGGCTTCCTCAACCACGAACTGAGTCTGATGGGGCTGCCTGCCTTGCAGAACGAAGTGCTGGATACTTTGAAGTTCGCGCGCGAGATGCATCCGGGCAAGAAGAATAGTCTGGATGCGCTGTGTAGCCGTTACGAAATCGACAACACCCACCGTACTTTGCATGGCGCGTTACTCGATACCGAGTTGTTGGCGGAAGTCTATTTCGCCATGACGCGCGGACAGAAGAGTCTGCTCGGCGAGGATGATGCACCCGCTGTGCGCGCACCCGCTGTATTGGCAATGGATGGCGCACGTCCGGTGGTACGGGTGTTGCGGGCCAGTGACGAGGAGTTGGCTTTGCATGCACAACAACTCGCCGACATAGATAAGGCCAGCAAAGGCGGCTGTGTTTGGAAGGCGCTGGAACAAGTATGAACGCACGCGTCAGCGCATTGCGTTTCATCAAGCCAGCCTTGCTGGTGCTGATGTTTGCCTATCTCGCGCTGTGCGGCTACATGTGGGCGACGCAAAAATCACTGATCTTCGAGCCTACCCCTTTGTTGCAAACTACCCCTGATCGTATGGGACTGGCATATATAGAACTGCATATTCCATCCGGCACAGGCGCTGAACACGGCGAGATGAATGCCTGGTGGATACCCGCCGCGCATGGTGATGCACCCACTTTGTTATATCTGCATGGCAATGATCGCAACATCGCCAGCAACTTAAGCCATGTGCAACGTCTGCATAATCTGGGCTACAACGTGCTGCTTGTCGATTATCGCGGTTTTGGCAAGAGTAGCGGCGGGCAGCCTAGCGAGGCCAAGGTCTTTGAAGATGCCGAGGCGACTTGGCATTATCTGGTTGAACAGGGGCATATCGCCCCACATAGATTGTTCATTTACGGACACTCGTTGGGCGGTGCGATCGCTATCGATCTGGCGACACATCATCCCGATGCGGCCGGACTGATCGTGGAGAGCACTTTCACCTCTATGTTGGAGATGGGGCAGCTTAACTATGGCTATCTGCCGGTCTCACTGTTGCTCAACCAGCGTTTTGAGTCGCTAAGCAAGATGAATAAACTCAAAATGCCTTTGCTTATCATCCACGGTACTTGGGACAATCTGGTGCCGGTAGAAATGGCAAAACGTCTTTATGC
>JAVHRA010000100.1:0-3078 GCA_036171395.1 Gallionella sp.
AAGTCCTTGCCCGCTTCCAACTCTTCAGCGGTCATCACCTTGCCGGTGTCGTACTGGCGCGCATCGTCCCACACGAAAGGTTTGCACAGGCGTTGGTTCATGCCGATGTCCAAGTCCGACATGACGAAGATGGGGGTTTGCAAACGGTCGGCTAGATCAAGTGCCGCCGCCGCATGTTCAAAGCATTCATGCGGGTCTTGCGGGAACAGCATCACGTGTTTGGTATCGCCGTGCGAGGCATAGGCGCAGGCCAGTAGATCAGATTGCTGAGTGCGAGTAGGCATGCCGGTAGATGGCCCGCCGCGTTGCACATTGATGATGGTGACGGGAATCTCGGCGAAGTACGCCAGCCCAATGAACTCCGTCATCAGCGAGATGCCTGGGCCAGAGGTGGCGGTGAAGGAGCGCGCACCATTCCAACCCGCACCCACTACCATGCCTATCGAGGCGAGTTCGTCTTCGGCTTGCACGATGGCGTAGTTGCAGCGTCCAGTGTCAGCATCGACGCGATATTTGGCACAATATTTTTGGAACGCTTCAGGTATCGACGACGAAGGTGTGATGGGATACCACGCTGCCACTGTTGCCCCGCCGTACACCAGTCCGAGTGCGGTGGCGCTGTTGCCGTCTGTGAAGATTTGGTCGCCTACTTGGTCCGAGCGGCGCACGCGTATCGGCAAGGGGAACGGCAGATGTTGGCTCACATAGTCGCGCCCCAGTTGCAACGCCTGACGATTCGATTCAAGCAAACGTTCTTTGCCGCGCCCCTGATATTGCTCCGCGAATAAAGTATCGAACACCGCCACATCCACATCCAGCAGCACGGACAGCGCGCCTACATAGATGATGTTTTTGAATAGCTGGCGCTGGCGCGGATCGCTGTAAGCCGCATTGGCCAGCTCAGTCAGCGGCACAGCCAAGGTTTGCACATCGGCGCGGAATTTTTCCGGCGGCATAGGGCGAGTGCTGTCGTAAAGTAGATAGCCGCCCGGCTCGATCTCGGCGAGGTCGCTGTCCCAAGTCTGCGGATTCATCGCCACCATCATGTCCACGCCGCCCCGCCGGCCGTGATAGCCCTGCTCGCAGACGCGTGCTTCGTACCAAGTGGGCATACCTTGGATGTTGCTGGGGAAGATGTTGCGCGGGCTGACGGGCACACCCATACGCATCACGGCCTTGGCGAACAACTCGTTGGCCGAAGCCGAACCTGAGCCGTTGACGTTGGCGAACTTGATGACAAAATCATTTATAGCCGTGATAGGGACGGCTTCTTTAGGCTTCATGCTGCCTCCGGTGTGATGACGGGGGCGGCGATATCGCGACTGCGCGGTCCCGCTGGTGTGGTGTTGAGCAGGAATTTCTGCATGTCCCAAGCGCCGGTGGGGCAGCGCTCGGCACAGAAGCCGCAGTGCAGACAGACGTCCTCATCCTTGGCCATGATGCGGCCGGTCTTGAGTTCGGCAGAGATATACAGATCTTGCGAGGTGTTCTCGGCGGGCGCCTTGAGTCGCGCGCGCAACTCGGCTTCGTCGCCGTTGGGCGTGAAGGTGATGCAGTCCATAGGACAGATGTCGACGCAGGCATCGCACTCTATGCACGTGCCACGATTGAACACGGTCTGCACATCGCAGTTCAAGCAGCGACTCGCCTCCTTGAATGCAGTAGCGGCATCGAAGCCCAGCTCCACCTCGATACGGATGCTGGCTAGTGCTTTTTCGGCAGCAGCCCACGGCACTTTGAAGCGGTTGTCGTTGGACACGGCGTTGTGATAACTCCACTCGTGTATGCCCATCTTTTGTGACATCAGATTGGTCATGGGTGGCGGGCGCTGCGCCACATCTTCACCGTTGAGCAAGCGGTCTATCGAGACGGCCGCCTCATGGCCATGCGCTACGGCGGTGATGATGTTCTTGGGGCCATAGGCCGCATCGCCGCCGAAGAAGACTTGCGCTAGGGTGGATTGGAACGTGCCCTTACCCAGCACCGGTAAGCCCCACTTGTCGAAACTGATGCCGCATTCTTCTTCTATCCACGTGAATGAATTTTCCTGACCGACCGCGACCAACACTTCGTCGCAGGGGATGAGCACATCGGGCTCACCTGTGGAGACTAGTTTGCGTTTGCCCTGCGCGTCGTATTCGGCGCGCACCAGCTCGAAGGTCATGCCGGTGAGTTTGCCGTTGCGGTGCTGGAAACTTTTAGGCACGTGATAGTTGAGGATGGGGATGCCCTCGTGTTGCGCGTCCTCTTTCTCCCATGGCGAGGCCTTCATTTCTTCAAAGCCGCTGCGCACCACCACCTTCACTTCTTTACCGCCCAGACGTTTGGCGGAACGGCAGCAATCCATTGCGGTATTACCGCCGCCCAACACGATGACGCGCGCGCCGACTTTGTTGACGTGACCAAAAGAAACCGAAGCCAACCAGTCGATACCGATATGGATATTTTCTGCTGCCTCCTTGCGACCGGGTACTTCCAGATCGCGTCCGCGCGGTGCGCCGCAGCCTACGAACACCGCGTCGTAGCCTTGTTTCAGCAGTGCCTGCATGGAGTCCACGCGCTGGCCACTGTTGAACTGCACGCCCAAGTCCAAGATGTAGCCAGTTTCCTCGTCTATGACTTCTTCGGGTAGACGGAAGCGTGGTATCTGGGTGCGGATGAAACCGCCAGCCTTCGCTGAACTGTCATATACGGTCACCTCGTAACCTAGCGGTGCGAGGTCACGCGCCACGGTGAGTGAGGCTGGCCCTGCGCCCACACAGGCGATGCGTTTGCCATTGCGCGGCGCGATGCTCGGCATGCGTGCGCTGACATCAGATTTAAAATCAGCCGCAACGCGTTTCAAGCGGCAGATGGCGACAGGTTCAGGTTTAGCATGATTGTTCTCTTCGACGCGCCCGCGTCGGCAAGCCGGTTCGCACGGTCGGTCGCAAGTGCGGCCCAAGATGCCGGGAAAAACGTTGGACACCCAATTGATCATATAGGCGTCGTCGTAGCGACCTTGACCGATCAGGCGTATGTATTCGGGAACGGGAGTGTGGGCGGGACAGGCCCATTGGCAATCGACGACCTTATGGA
>JAVHRA010000101.1:0-3032 GCA_036171395.1 Gallionella sp.
TCGGTCTCCAAAACCGAGGGTTGGGGGTTCGAGACCCTCCTGGCCTGCCAAATAAAGCAATTTATAGTTGATCGGAATCATTGCGCATGGCGGATAAAATTAAGTTGCTTGCTGCATTCCTGCTGATCGTTGCGGGAATAGTGGGTTTTTACGCGCTGCAGGAAAGTGCGGCTGTGCTGAGGTTGGCTTCTGTGTTGGTGGGTGTTGTGCTCGCTGGCTTTGTTGCGTCGTTGTCGGATGCGGGTAAGCGTTTCTTTGCTTTTGGTAAGGATTCGGTTGCTGAGGCTAAGCGAGTAGTGTGGCCTACGCGCAAAGAGACGTTGCAAACGACGGGTGTGGTGATTTTGTTTGCTATCACCATGGCGTTGTTCCTCTGGGCGGTTGATGCCAGTCTGATGGTAATGGTTAATAAGCTGATGGGACGGGGTGATTGATGGCCAAGCATTGGTATGTTGTTCATACGTACTCTCAGTTTGAGAAGAGTGTGCAGCGTGCGCTGACAGAGCGTATTGCGCGTGAGGGTATGCAGGATCAGTTCGGTCAGATCTTAGTTCCGGTTGAGGAAGTGGTTGAGCTTAAGTCTGGCCAGAAAAGTATCAGTGAGCGTAAGTTTTTCCCTGGCTATGTATTGGTCGAAATGGAAATGACGGACGAGTCGTGGCATCTGGTGAAGAGTACTGCTAAGGTGACTGGCTTCTTGGGCGGCTCTGCAATGAAGCCTACGCCAATTACGGCGAAGGAAGTGCAGAACATTATGGATCAGATGCAGGCGGGTGTTGAGAAACCTAGGCCTAAAGTGCTGTTCGAGGTTGGTGAGTCGGTGCGTGTTAAAGAAGGTCCGTTCACTGATTTCAATGGCTCTGTGGAAGAAGTTAATTACGATAAGAATAAGATTCGTGTGGCGGTGACCATCTTCGGTCGCTCCACGCCAGTCGAGCTGGATTTCGGTCAAGTAGAAAAGGCCTGAAAAGCGGGATAAAGTAACTGGGGAACGCAGTCTGCAAAGAAATAGCAGCTGGTGTTTCCCAGTTGCTATTTCTCATGTTGGGGAGAGGCGGTACGCTTCGTTAGACCCGTTTAGTTAGGAGTAAGCAACATGGCAAAGAAAGTCATAGGCTATATCAAGCTGCAAGTGCCGGCTGGTAAAGCAAATCCAAGTCCCCCAATTGGTCCTGCATTGGGTCAACGCGGTTTGAATATCATGGAGTTCTGCAAAGCGTTTAACGCACAGACTCAAGGTGTAGAGCCAGGTCTGCCTATCCCAGTGGTGATCACTGCGTTCGCTGACAAGAGCTTCACCTTCATCATGAAGACGCCTCCAGCAACAATCTTGATCAAGAAAGCTGCCGGTATCACCAAGGGTTCTAAGACTCCTCATACCGATAAAGTGGGTAAGTTGACTCGTGCGCAAGCGGAGGCAATCGCTACCACCAAGATGCCTGATCTGACTGCTGCTGATATGGACGCCGCTGTGCGTACGATCGCAGGTAGTGCCCGTAGCATGGGTATCACTGTGGAGGGTATCTAATATGTCTAAGCGTTATAAAGCTATCGCGGCGAAGATCGACCGCAATAAACTGTACCCAGTAAACGATGCTTTGGCATTGGCTAAAGAAACAGCAGTAGCTAAGTTCGATGAGTCTATCGATATTGCTGTGAACTTGGGCATCGATGCACGTAAATCAGATCAATTGGTACGCGGCTCTGTCGTGTTGCCTAAGGGTACTGGTAAGACGGTGCGTGTTGCTGTGTTTGCGCAAGGTGCTAAGGCTGAAGATGCTAAAGCTGCCGGTGCAGATATCGTTGGCTTCGACGATTTGGCTGAATCCATCAAAGCCGGCAATCTGAACTTCGACGTTCTGATCGCTAGTCCAGATGCGATGCGTTTGGTTGGTCAGTTGGGTCAAATCTTGGGCCCACGCGGTTTGATGCCTAACCCTAAGGTTGGTACTGTTTCTGCTGACGTTGCAGGTGCGGTTAAGAATGCTAAGGCGGGTCAAGTTCAGTACCGTACTGACAAGAACGGTATCATTCAGTGCACTATCGGTCGCGCTTCGTTTGCGCCAGAGGCATTGCGTGAGAATCTGTTGGCGTTGATCGATGCTTTGAACAAGGCTAAGCCAGCTGCTTCCAAAGGTGTATACCTGCGCAAAATCTCTGTATCCAGCACGATGGGTGCAGGCATTCGCGTTGAGCAAGCTAGTTTGACTGCTTAAAGTAGTAAAGAATCTGCCGGCAGACCTTATAGGTTGCCGGCAAAAAGTTTTGGAATGCTGGCGTGTATGCAGCATCCGAGACCGTAGGTGTGGCGGGATGTAAGTCCCAACGCTTAATCGATAGATGGTATCTGTCTGCCCACGTAGATGGTGTGCCCGCGAGCAGGAAGTAATTCATCTCCTGGCTCAAGGTCGCTGTTGTAAACGATGGGGTGCACGTCAGTGTGCCTCGGATAATGGAGGAAGACTTGAGTCTCAATCTGCAAGAAAAACAAGCGGTAGTAGCGGAAGTCAGTGCGCAAGTAGCACAGGCTCAAACTATCGTTTTGGCAGAGTACCGTGGCATCGCAGTCGCTGACATCACCAAATTGCGCGCTAATGCGCGTAAATCTGGTGTGTATTTCCATGTGTTGAAAAACACATTGGCGCGTCGTGCGGTTCAAGGTACACCTTTCGAGCAATTGGCTGACAAGATGGTGGGTCCACTCGTGTATAGCATGAGTGCAGACGCTGTCGCTGCGGCTAAAGTGGTGTTCGAATTTGCCAAGACGAATGACAAGTTGGTGATTAAAGCGGGTGCGATGGGCGGTTCCATGATGTCTGCGGAACAAGTCGCTGTATTGGCTGCTACACCAAGTCGTGATGAGTTGATTGCTATGTTGATGGCTACTATGAATGCGACGACTGCGAAGTTTGTACGTACTCTGGCTGCTGTTCGTGATAGCAAAGAAACCGTTGCTGCTTAATTTTTTAAATATTGTACTAGGAGAACAAAATGGCTGTATCTAATGCTGACTTGATG
Source organism: Gallionella sp. (assembly GCA_036171395.1). Classification (GTDB taxonomy): domain Bacteria; phylum Pseudomonadota; class Gammaproteobacteria; order Burkholderiales; family Gallionellaceae; genus Gallionella. The sequence continues at coordinate 3,019 of JAVHRA010000101.1, forward strand.
GACGCAATCGCTGG
>JAVHRA010000102.1:0-14627 GCA_036171395.1 Gallionella sp.
TCGATCCGCTAATAATTCCTCTGCCGGTGTTATAGCCGCTGGCCGTATTTTCGGATATCTTCAGGCGGCCATACACATCGATACCGGCCTGTTGCAATTCGTCCATCTCCTTGAGCAAGGCGGAAGGCGACAGCACCACGCCGTTGCCGATGTAGCACATCACATGGTCGCGCAGGATGCCGGACGGGATCAGGTGCAACACCGTCTTCTTGCCGCCGATCACCAGCGTGTGGCCGGCATTGTGCCCCCCCTGGAAGCGCACCACGCCATGCGAATGGTCGGTCAGCCAATCGACGATCTTGCCTTTGCCTTCATCACCCCATTGGGTACCGATCACCACTACGTTCTTAGCCATCACAAAGCTTCCTGTCTATAAATCGAATCCCTCTCCCCATCCTTCTCCCGCATGCGGGAGAGGGCGAGGAAGTCTCGCCTTGCGAGTCTTGCGTTACAACGCGACGATCTGCCAAACACCGTCGCGCAATACCAGCTCTCGATCACATTGCAACTCGGCGCGACATTCCGCCGTGCCGAGCAGGTCCACCACCACCACTTCCCCTGCGGCACGCAGCTTCGCGACCTTGTCGCTCAATTGCGCATCGTCCGAATGCGGCGCCAGCACCCCAAGCCGCCGGGTTTGTGCCGGCAGCAGACGATACAACTGGCGCAGGTCCATGCTGAATCCGGTGGCCGCGCGCGCGCGCCCGAAGCTCTTGCCCAGATCGTCATAGCGACCGCCCAAGGCGATGGCATCGTGGCTACCTGCATGGTAAGCAGCGAACACCATACCGCTGTGGTAGTGGTAGCCGCGCAAATCAGCCAGATCGATGCCTACACTGGCAACTAAAGGCTGGAGATGTTGCGCGGCAGCGGACAACGCATCCAATGCGGCATGGATCTCAGCATGGTCTGGCAAGACATTACGCGCACGCGCCACCACATCAGCACTTTCGCCATAAAGTGTAGGCAAGGCCAATATGGCTTTGCGCAATGCGGGTTGCAGAGGCGCAACCAAAGTTTCTAGCGCAGCCGTATCTTTACGTTGCAAAGCACCAAACAAAGCACTTTCCATCGCCTCATCCAAAGCACCATGACTTACCAAGGCACGGAACACCGCAACATGCCCCAAGTCCAGATGCACAGGGGCGATGCCTAGCATACGCAAAGCAGCCAGCATCAGGCTCTGCACTTCCAGATCGCTATCCAAACCACTGTGACCATACAACTCGGCACCGATCTGCATCAGCTCGCGGGTACGCGTCAGCCCTACCGGCTGGGTGTGCAGCACGCTACCGGCGTAACACAAGCGCGTCACGCCTTGGCGATTCAGCAGATGCGCATCAATACGCGCCACCTGCGGCGTGATGTCGGCGCGTACCGCCAAGGTACGACCGCTCAGCTGATCGACCAGTTTGAAGGTGCGCAGATCCATATCGGCACTGCCAGCGATCAGTAAGGATTCGGCATATTCCAGCAACGGTGGTGCAACCAACTGATAACCCGACTTGCGCAGCAACGCCAGCACATCGGCGCGGATGCGTTCCACGCGCCATGCCTCGTCGGGCAACATGTCATTTATGTATTCGGGGAGCAACCAGTTTTGCATCACACTATCTCTATCTATCTTTAAATAATCCAGACCAATTCACTGCATCCAGTACAACAGCGCCAATCCGGACAGTATGGCGATCAGTCCTAGCATACGTAACTGACCATCGTTGAGCTGCACCAAACGCACAAATGTCTCGCGCCAATAAGCCGGCAACAGCAAGGGCAGCAATCCCTCAACGATGAGCATCATCGCCACTCCCAACCACCAGCAGTCAGACACTTTACTTGCCTGACTTGCCTGAGCCTTTCAGATACTTGAAGAAGGCTGAGCTGGGATCCAACACCATCACGTCACTCTTATTCTTAAAGCTCTGCTTATACGCTTCCAAACTACGGTAGAACGAGTAGAACTCAGCATTTCTACCAAATGCAGCGGCATAGGTTGCGGATGCTTTAGCGTCGCCTTCACCCTTGGTCTTTTGCGCTTCACGATAAGCTTCGGCCAAAATCACTTCGCGCTGCTTATCGGCATCTGCACGTATCTTCTCACCTTCAGCAGCACCTGAAGCGCGCAATTCGTTGGCGACGCGTTTACGCTCGGCATCCATACGACGATAGACCGAATCACTGATTTCAGCAGGAAAGTCGACACGCTTCAAACGCACGTCCAGAACTTGCACGCCGATCTTGCGCGCATCGGCATCGGTCTTCTCACGCAACACATTCATAATTTGCTCACGCTCACCCGACACTACCTCGTGTATGGTGCGCTTACCAAACTCTTCACGCATGCTGGAATTGACGGTCTGCAACAAACGGGTGCGGGCACGCATTTCATCACCACCCACACTGATGTAATACTGCTTAACATCAACAATGCGCCATTTGACGAAAGAATCCACCAACACGTTTTTCTTTTCGGCAGTAATGAAACGCTCGGGCTCACCCGCATCCAAAGTGAGAATACGCGAATCAAAAAAGCGCACGTTTTGCATCAAAGGGATCTTCCACTTCAAGCCCGGCGCAGTCTCTACACGCACCATCTCACCCAGTTGCAGCACAATGGCAGTCTGGCGTTGATCTACGATAAAGACACTGAGACTAAGGGTGATCAATACCAATACGGCACCGATCAATATATTCGCTACATTGGCTTTCATCTTGCCTCCCTATCACGGCTGAGCAAAGAATTCCTCGCTCGCTGCGTGGAGTCGTTATCACTGCTTTGTGAAGTTACTGCGGCAGCAGGGGCAGGGGCAACTTCCGTCGCAACCGTACCGCTACGACTGGCCTCGATCAGTTTATCTAGAGGCAGATACAACATGCTGTTGCCATTTTTCTGATCCACCATCACCTTGCTGATATTGCCCATCACCTGCTGCATCATGTCGATATACATACGCTCGCGAGTCACCGCTGGGGCTTTCTCATACTCAACCAACACTTGCTTGAAACGACTCGCATCACCTTCCGCATTGGCGATGACACTCTGCTTATAACCTTCAGACTCCTGAATCAGACGGGCTGCCGTACCCCGTGCACGCGGCACGACATCGTTGGCATAGGACTGGCCTTCGTTTTTCTGCCGCTCTTTATCCTGACCAGCCTTCACCGCATCATCAAAAGCCGCTTGCACCTGCTCAGGCGGTTGAGCGTTCTGCATGGTAAGTTTGCTCACCACGATGCCAGACTTATAGCGATCTAAAATCTCCTGAATCAACTTGGTCGCTGCAGCAGCAACCTGCTCGCGACCTTCGTACAGCACGAAGTCCATTTTGCTCTTACCGACCACCTCACGTATTGCGGTCTCAGCAGCCTGTCGTACGTTTTCATCAGGAGTACGGTTATTGAACAGATAAGCACCAGGATCACCCAAAAAATACTGCACCGCGAACTGAATATCGATGATGTTCTCATCATCCGTCAGCATCAGCGACTCTTTCAGTATCTTGTTCTTTACATTCTCGCGATACCCAACTTCCACGGTACGCACCTGACTGAGATTAACTACTTCGACCGTCTCAACAGGGTAAGGAAAATGCCAACGTGGACCGGGCTCAGTCGTTTCAACTTGTTTACCAAAACGCAGCACCACGCCGCGCTGACTCGCATCGACAATATAAAAACCACTGCCTAACCAAATCAACAACAGGATCACTGCAATCAGAGCAGCACCACCACCCAGACCAGGCATAGCCGAGTCTGGACCGTTTGCGCCCGATTTTCTGCCGCCCATCAAAGCCGAGACTTTGGCATTCAATTTGCGCAACAACTCTTCTAGGTCTGGCGGACCACCATTATTTTTACTGCCCCACTGCGGATCATTCAATCCCATGACTCTCTCGCTTGTCTAAGTTGTTTTTCGATGATGCTTGCTGCCTGACGTGCCGCTCTGATTTCTATCAGACACTGACGCAAATCATCCATACCCGCGCCGCTAATGGCACTCAAAAAAACGCGCGAGATTCTATCATGTTCGTCGCGCTTTACGCCTGCTTCTACATCTGCCACCGCATCGATTTTATTGAACACCAATATCTGCGGGATATCGCCCGCATCGATTTCGGCTAGCACTTTGTTCACCTCGGTGATTTGGTCATCGTGATGTGGATTGCTGATATCCACTACGTGCAACAACACATCAGCCTGTATCGTCTCTTCCAAGGTGCTGCGGAACGCCGCCACCAAGCCATGCGGCAAATGACGGATGAAGCCGACCGTATCTGATACCACAATCTCTCCCTCTCCTTCCGCATACATCTTGCGTGAGGTGGTATCCAACGTAGCAAACAATTGATTCGCCACATATACATTCGCCTTAGTCAGACGATTGAATAATGTGGATTTTCCAGCATTGGTATAACCCACGATAGACACAGACAAAACATCGGAACGGTTGCGCGAACGACGCAACAAATCGCGCTGACTTTTAAGCTTGACCAAACGCTCCTTAAGCAGATGTACACGCTTATCCAACTTACGCCTATCCAACTCCAACTGCGTTTCACCCGGACCACGCGCACCAACCGCGAACTTCTGCTGCCCCATGTCGGCATTCTGCCCCACCAAGCGCGTAGAAAGATACTTGAGCTGAGCCAACTCGACTTGTACCTTGCCCTCGTGGCTCTGCGCGCGCTGCGCAAAGATATCCAAAATCAGCATGGTGCGGTCAATGACACGCGTACCCAATTTGACGGTGAGATTGCGCATCTGCGCAGGCGATAACTCATGATTGAAGATCACCAAAGGAATCTCCATACGCTCGACCAATTCGGCAATCTGCTGCACCTTGCCACTACCTGCGAACAAAGCCGCGTCAGGCCTGATACGCTTAGCTTCTACCGTCGCAACGGTATGTACGCCTGCGGTCTCAGCCAGCAGGCGCAATTCAGCTAAGCTTTCTTGGTAATCTGCATCACCCAAATCGATGCTGACCAGAATAGCGGATTCAGTACCCGGGGAGGTTTGTTGCATTACTCGGCAGAGTCGTCTACAGGGATGGATACCGCACGTGCTGGAACGATAGTTGAAATGGCGTGCTTATAGACCATTTGGGTGACGGTATTCTTGAGCAACACGACGTATTGGTCGAATGACTCGATTTGTCCCTGCAGCTTGATGCCGTTGACCAGATAGATACCCACTTGTACATGCTCTTTGCGCAATGCATTCAAAAATGGATCTTGTAGTTGCTGTCCTTTTACGCTCATTTTTTAGCTCTAATAGTGGGGAAACGGGTTGTCACTTTACTGGATTCGGTCAGGACTGTGAACCTATATTTATCAGGTAATGACTAGGGATTACTCAGCAGCATCCTAGACGCAAGCCTGATTCGGATTATAGGACACTGTTGGGGCATCCTGAATCATCTTCAAGATGCCACATCCAAGTACAGGGAGATTTATGGAACGACGCTATCGATAACGATGTTCAGGCCTTTGGTGCCCGGCTTGATGGTCGCACTGCTGCCTTGCACATCGCCAGCTTGCGCCATCGGCGTACCGGACTTGGAGACACGCGCAACAACGACAACTTGATCGAAGCCGGACAGCTTCAACTGCGGCTGCATTGCCATGCTATCGTCCAGACTAAACTCCAGCGGCATATCCTTCACTTGTTTGCGCAACACTGCCAGCGGCATCTTTGGGCCTTCAGCAGCGCGCGCCAAAATGAACACGATGTCGTCCGGGCTGACCTTGCCGCGCAGCGCGGAACTCAAGCTGACCTTGCCGGTAATCGCCGAGCCAACACTCTCAGCACCACTCGCGACTTGCTTGGCAGCGGGTTGTCCACGATCCAGCTGGGCAAGTTTTTCTTTGCCGCCTTTTTGCATCGCCAAGAATTCGCGCGCCTGCTTCACACCGTCTTTGATCATCTGAATATCAGGATATTCCGGTGGTAACAGCGCGACCAGTTTTTGCCAATGGGTGATGGCTGCCACGTAGTCGCCGCGCTCCATATCGGCCGAGCCCGACAAAGCCAGAGCTGTGGTGTTGTTGGCGTCGAGCGCCAAGGCTTTATTGAGGAACTTACTGGGTTCGCCGAGTAAGGTCTGGCCATGATCCATCGCGTAGGCATCCGCATAATCCGTCCACAACTGCGCTTCGTTAGGCACCAGCTCGACCAATTTCGCATATGCACGCGCGGCATCGCCGTAGCGCTTTAGCTCGCTATAGGAGCGCGCTAATTGCAACCAACCATCTGGATTTTCGGGCAACTTGGCGAGCTGTTTTTCCAATTCTTCAAGTGCGGCTTCGGAACGGATTACGCCGAAGCCATCCGCCACCCCCATCTCGGCTTGCTGCGGTTGCAAAGCTTTACTGCTGCCCAGTTGCAGATACAAAAACACACTAAGCAAAGGGATCAACACAACCAACGTCAGCGCCAAAATTTTGGCCGGATCGCGTGTCACTATTGCGATTGGCTGAGTGGTCTTAACCTCTTCCAGCAAGCGCGCTTGCAACTCACGCTGGCCCTGCTCGTAAGAGTCTTGACTGAGCAAGCCATGCGCCAAATCGGCAGACATCTCGCTGGATTGATCGCGCAATATTTCCAGATTGGCAGCGTCACGTAACACATCGTTGTTGTGACTATTTTTGCGCCACAAAGGAATAAAGGCGAACAACACAGCAACACTTAACAGTGCCGCACACAATATCCAAAATAAAGTCATGCTTGAGTATCTTTCGAATTGAGGAGTTCAGACGCACGCTGCGATTCTGCGTCGGAGAGTGTGGCTTCAATGACAGTGGTTTTGCGCTTGCGCAATTGATTCAGCAACACCGAACCGCCCAATGCCAATAGGACAAATGGCGCCAGCCACAAGGGCATGGTCTCTTCATCTACTGGCGGATCGAACAGCACCGATTTGCCGAAACGTTCCACTAGCAAGTCCATAATCTGCTGGTCAGTCGCACCGGCCTTCATCTTCTCGCGCATGATGGCGCGCACATCGTTCGACCAATCGGAGTGGGAGGTGGATACCGGCTCGCTCTGGCATACCAAACAGCGCACTTTTTCCGCCAACTGGATCATGCGTCGCTCCATCACCGGATCATCGGCGATGTCCTTCGCCTCACCCGCGTGTGCAAACACGGGCAACAAGCACAGCAATGCCATCAATAGATACTTCATTTTTTCTCCAACTCGGCAACCAATGGCAGGATAGTGGTACGCAGATTTTCCGAATTGACAGGGCCGATCAGTTTGTAGGCGATGGTGCCCTGCTTATCGATGACATAGGTCTCGGGCACGCCATACACGCCGTAATCGAAACCCACTTTACCGTCGGCATCGGCGATGGTCAGCGTGTAGGGATCACCCGCTTGACGCAGGGTGGCGATGCCATCAACCACCTTATCTTTGTAATCCATCCCGATGATGGGCACGATATTCTGACGCGACAACTCCATCAATACGGGATGCTCATCCTTGCACGCTCCGCACCAAGATGCCCACACATTCATCAACCATACTTTGCCCTGCATATCCTTCGGCGAGAATTGCTTGCTCGCATCACTCAGATTGGGCAACACAAAAGCCGGTGCAGCCTTACCCACCAAGGGCGAAGGCACTTCACGCGTGTCGCGACCTAACCCCTTGTTCAAGAACACGGACAAGATGAGAAAAACCACCAGTGGCAAGATAAAACGCATCATATGGGTTGCCCTTCGGCTTGAGTAGTAACAGGGGCGGCGGCACTCACCGCTGCGGCTTTCTTGCTGTGGATGCGGTAGCGCCGATCGGACACCGCCAATACCCCGCCCAAGGCCATCAACAGGCAACCGAACCAAATCCAATCTACAAACGGTTTGATATAGACACGCACCGCCCATGCACCTTCCGACTCAGGAATAGGCTCACCCAGCGAGACATACAAATCACGGAGCAACCCAACGCTGATCGCAGCTTCAGTCAATGGCATGCCGGTCACGTTGTACTGGCGTTTCTCCGGCGACAATTCGGTAATCAATTTCCCGTCCTTACGCACCGTGATATGGCCAATCCCCGCAACATAGTTCGGCCCTTGTGATTCGGTCACTCCATTAAAGCGGAACTCATATCCGCCCGCATTGACGACATCACCGACATTCATGCGCACATCGCGTTCGGTCTCGTAACCCTTGACCAAAGTCACACCGATGATGAAGAAAGCCACCCCGAGATGTGCCAACTGCATACCGTAGTAACTCAGGCTCTGACCGCGCACGCGCTGCATCAAGCTGCCATCGCCACCCAATCTACCGCGCAAGCTGATGACTAGCGAGGCCATGATCCAGAACGCCATCATCAGACCCAGCGCAATCATCGGTGTCCAGTTACCCAACACTAGCGGCAACAGCAAGGCGATCACCGCCGCCGAGGCGAAGCCCCAACGCACGCGCTGAGCCAATTCAGGCGCAGCCATTTTCTTCCAGCGCGCTAAAGGACCCAAGCCCATCATCAACACCATAGGCACCATGAGCGGGACGAACACCGCTTGAAAATACGGCGGGCCAACCGACAACTTTCCGAAACCCAAAGCATCCATGAACAGCGGATAAAGCGTGCCGATGAACACTGATGCGGAGGCCACCGAGAGCAACACGTTATTGGATAACAGCAAAGATTCGCGCGACAGAATATCGAACTTACCGCCCAGTCCAATCTTGGGCGCGCGCCACGCGAACAATAACAACGATGCGCCTATCACCAGCACCAAGAAACTCAGGATAAAAATGCCGCGCTTGGGATCGGCTGCGAAAGAGTGCACCGAGGTCAGCACACCGGAGCGCACCAAGAATGTCCCCAGCAGACTCAGCGAAAAAGCCGCGATGGCCAGCAACACCGTCCAACTCTTGAATGCGCCACGCTTTTCCGTGACGGCCAAAGAGTGAATCAGCGCAGTGCCTAACAACCAAGGCATAAATGAAGCGTTCTCAACTGGGTCCCAGAACCACCAACCGCCCCAACCTAATTCGTAATAGGCCCAGCCGCTCCCCAACGCGATACCTATAGTCATAAAGGTCCAGGCCACGGTGGTCCAAGGTCGCGACCAGCGCGCCCAAGTCGCATCCAGCTTACCGCCCAGCAACGCGGCGATGGCAAAAGCGAATGCCACTGAGAAACCCACATAGCCCATGTACAACATCGGCGGATGAATGACTAATCCCGGATCTTGCAGCAGCGGATTCAGATCACGACCATCTACGGCAGCAGGCAACAGACGCTCGAAGGGGCTGGAAGTGAACAACATGAACAACAGGAAACCCACCGCGACCAGCCCCATCACACCCAACACACGCGCCACCATTTCGTCAGGTAGATGCTTGCTAAAGGTCGCTACAGCTGCCGTCCAGACCGACAAGATTAATGCCCACAACAACAGCGAACCTTCGTGTCCGCCCCAGATTGCAGCAAAACGATATTGCGCAGGTAACTGCGAATTGGAATGCTGTGCAACATACAACACAGAAAAATCGTTGCTCAAAAAAGCGTTGGCAAGTGTGGCAAAGGCCAGACCGATGAACACCATCTGCCCGTAAGCCAAAGGACGTGCGACACCCATCAACACCGCGTTGTTACGCGCCGCACCGAGGATGGGCAGTATCCCCAGCGTAAGCGCCAGACACAGCGCGATGATGAGGGAAAAGTGGCCGAGTTCTGGAATCATGTGTACCTCTCTGATTATTTGACGGTGGCGGCGCTGCTGCTAGCAGCAGCCACACCAGATGCGCTCGCTGCCTGTGCACGCTTCAACGCGTCGGCGGCTTCAGGCGGCATGTAATTCTCATCATGTTTAGCCAAGACCTCATCAGCATGCATGATGCCATCCGCCTCCATTTTCCCCTGTGCAACCACACCTTTACCCTCTTTGAATAAGTCAGGCAGGATGCCTTTGTAAATTACTGGCATGCTCTTGACCATATCGGTGATGACAAAGTTGACGGTGAGTCCATCTTTCTCACGTTGCACACTACCGGCTTCTACCAAACCGCCAATGCGAAAACTGCGACCTTGCGGGGCTTCCTTATTCATTACCTGAGTGGGTGTGAAATACAGGCTGACATTGCTCTTCAAAGCATTCAACACCAACGCAGCAGCTAAGCCCACACCGGCCAAACCGGCCACGATGAACATCAATCTTTTCTGACGCGGTTTCATACTTATTCTCCTGCTTCACGCATCAGGCATACCTGTTGCAAAGCGACTTTACGTTTATGTTTTACCATCAATATTTCGATGATGAAGACCAGTGCCGTGACGCCATACGAACCCCACACATAGAATGCGTAGCCGCCCATATTGAGAAATTCCGCAATACTCACAGTCCCGCCTCCTTTAATTCAGACACCCATTGTGTATTGCGTTCGCGTTCCAAAATGATGCTGCGCACACGCAGCAAAGTAATGGCGACGGCATACATCCAGCAGGCCACCAAAGTCACAAACATGGCTTGCTGCATCGCAACATGCATGGATGTTCCAGTGAATTTGATGGTCGAACCCTGATGCAAGGTATTCCACCATTTCACTGAGAAATAAATAATGGGCACATTCACCGAACCCACGATGGCCAACAAGGCGGCAGCCCTGTCGGCGCGACGCGGGTCATCTATGGAGGCGTGCAGCGCGATAAAACCAAAATACAAAAACAATAGAATCAACTCGGAAGTCAGTCGGGCATCCCACACCCACCAAGCGCCCCACATTGGTTTGCCCCACAGCGCGCCTGTCCACAAAGATATGAAAGCGAAAAGTGCTCCGGTGGGTGCCAGCGCAGTCGCCATCATCGAGGAGAGACGAGTATTGAAAATCAGTCCCAATGCGGCATAGCCAGCCATGATGAGGTACAAGAACATCGATAAAATAGAAGCCGGCACATGGATGAAAATAATACGGTATGCCTCGCCCTGCACTGCATCCACCGGCGCAACGAAGAAGCCAATATATAGACCGATAATAAACAAAATCGCAGCAGGTGCTGCGAACCAAGGAACGAGTTTGCCAGCCAATCCGTAGAAAGTCGTGGGTGCAGAATATTTAAACCAATTGATAGCCACAATTACTCCATAGAAATACGCAACGCTTGCGCGGTCACCCACGGGGTGAACACCAAACACAATACCAACAAGGCAGCGATCAACGACAGATTGGACACCACGCTCAAACCGCTAGCGACAGCTTCAACCGCGCCCGAACCAAATATCAGTACGGGTATGCACAGCGGCAACACCAGCAAGGACAGCAACACGCCACCGCCGCGTAAGCCCAAGGTCAAGGCCGCACCGATTGCGCCCAACATGCTCAATATCGGCGTGCCCAACAACAGACCAAACATCAATACCAACAGCGCTTGCACCGACATATCAAACTGTAAACCCAACACCGGCGCCATCAACACCAAGGGCAATCCCGACACAATCCAATGCGCAATCATCTTCCCTAACACCAGCATAGACAGAGATTGCGGCGCGAGCATCATCTGCTCCAGCGTGCCATCTAAATAATCAGCTGAGAACAGGCGCCCCAAGGACAACATCGATGCCAATAAAGCGGCCACCCACAACACCCCGGGAGCCATCTTGCGCAGCATGTCCATCTCGGGCCCCACGCCCAACGGAAACAGGCTCACCACCAAAATAAAAAACACCAAAATTGTTAGCACATCAGCGCGCCTACGCATCGCCAATAACAAATCGCGACGTATCACCAACACCAGCAAATTAAAGACCGTGAGCTGATTCATGTCAGGGACAGGTGGCGCATCGCTACACCCTCAATAAGCAACGGTTGGTGGGTAGTAAAGATCACCATGCCTTGCTTGCGCAGATGCTCGGCTAGTATCTCTTGTATCAACGCCACAGCTCCGACATCCAATGCAGTCAATGGTTCATCTAGCACCCATAACTTAGCATCACCAACTAGCAATCGTGCCAATGCCACCCGACGACGCTGCCCTTGCGACAGAACTTTCGTAGGCAGTCTCTCTCTACCTTTCAAGCCCATACGGCGCAATGCAGATACAGCTGTTTTTTCATCTAAAGTGATACCCGCCAGTCCCGCTGCTATCTGCAGATTCTCCAACGCACTGAGTTCATCCTTAATCGCATTGTGATGACCCAGATACAGTAAGTTGGCGAAATAAACTTCGCTCAATTCCTGCACATCTTCGCCACACCAGCTAATCTTGCCTTCGTCAGGCAACAGGAACCCGCACAGCGTCCTGAGCAAACTGGTTTTGCCTTTGCCGTTTTCCCCCTGGACTTGCATGATTTGTCCAGGTAGCAATACCAAGTTCAAACCGGAGAACAAGCGGTGATCACCACGACTACAAGCGAGATTGCTGACTTCCAGCATTGATGAACCAACCAAAAAATTAACAGCCACAGATTATATACGATAGACCAGAATGCAGGCGCCGCGTATCCGTACTTTCAATCCGCAATTCAAACCCTCCGACTAAATCCGGAGGGTTTAGTCGGAGGGAAAACTCATCACGCCTAGCCACAAATGACGCACTCGACTTGCCCATAACGAAAAAACCACCCTAGGGTGGTTTTTTCTTTTGCAACAAGCTACTTATTCGGCCTTACTTGAGGTGGTAGCAGGCAAATCGATTTTGATCTTTGCATGAGCTTTGACATCCGCCATATAGGCTTGGAACAACTCGTCTCCAGACATTTGACGCAACTGTTGCACATATCGAGCCTGCTTGTTCGCATCAGCAAGCGGCGCGTCCTTGACGGCATCTACACGGGCAATGATATAGCCTCCTTGGCTCGACTCTGCACCCACGTATTGTGGCAACTTACTTGCATCAGCCTGAAATATTTGTCGCGATAACTCAGCATCCAAACCTGCATGCTGTGCACGCGTGATAGTCTGCGCCGCAGCCCATGTGACTGCCGCCTTCTCCGATTTTTGCAACTGCGCCAAGGCCTCTTTGCCTTGCACCACAGCCAAGCCAACGGCGTGCTCATGCTGAAGTTTTTGCTGTATGAGCGTTTGGACCTCAGCCAAAGGTTTCACACTAGCAGACTTGAACTCGAGCACGCGTGCAGACAGTAAAGTAGAAGGAGAAATTTCTATCGCCGCCGTATTTCGCTTATTTTTTGTAACATCTTCGCTGAAGATAGCTTGAAGACTCTTTGCCGTCCAAGGCTCCGCACTGGCCATGCCTTTAACCAACCATGCACTTTGCTCAACTTTAACCCCAGCTAGCTCTGCGGCAGGTTTAAGCGTATCGCTTTGCTCGTACACGATATTGCTGAATTTTTCAGCCAACTCGGCAAATCGCTCCGACGCTTTCATCTGACGCAACTTATTCAGAATTGACTCGCGCACCTCGTCAAAAGCTGAGACGCGCACCGGCTTAATCGCGACAACTTTAATGATGTGATAGCCAAAATCAGATTTCACCAACTCACCGAGTTCGCCCTGCTTCTGTGAAAATGCCGCGTCCTCAAAAGGCTTCACCATCATGCCGCGTCCAAAAAAGCCCAAATCTCCGCCGCGTGTTGCAGAGCCAGGATCTTGTGAATACTGCTTCGCGAATTCAGCAAATTTAGCCGGTGCCTTTTTAACTTGCTCCAATACTCCGACCGCCTTTGCCTTGGCCGCATCTTGCTCTGCCTGAGGCGCATTTGCAGACGCACTAATCAAGATATGCGAGACCTGACGTTGCTCGGGCGTCGCAAATTCGGACTGATGAGCATCGTAATAGGCACGCAACTCATCTGTTGAAACAGTTACCTTATCCATTAGATTCGCTATGGACAGCACCACATACTCAACCTTAGCTTGTTCGGGTACTGCGAATTGCTTTGCGTTGTCTTCGTAATACTTATTGATCTCAGCCTGTTCAACCTTAACTGTAGCCAACAAAGGTTGCGCAGAAATGCTAGCAATACTTACCACGCGCTGCTGCTCATTCAGACGAATCAATTTGTCCGCCAAAGTATTCGATGCATAGCCATTTTGGGCATACACCTCATTCATTTGCTGGCGTACCAAATCTTCACGCACGCTCGCCTCATACATCAAAGGCGAGAGGTTGTTATTCGCCAAAACAGTTTCATAGCGCTTCTTGTCGAATTTACCACCCTCCTTGAACGCGTCTATGCTGCCAATTAGTTGCGCGATTTGATCATCGGTGACGGTCAACCCTGCCAACTTTGCCTGCTCCAGCAACAAGCGCTGCGCAATCAAATTATCCAACACCGCCTTTTTCATCTCAGGCGTATCAAATAGCGCAGGATCAAAATTTTGGCCCATCCGTTGACGCAACTGCTCCTGCTGCTGTCGCAGACTCTTATCCAGCTCTTGCGCCGTTATCTTGGCGCCATTAACCGTGGCAGGAGACTGCGCATTTCCCGAGTGACGATAAGAATCAAGACCAAAGAAAGCAAATGGCAAAACCATCATTGCCAATATGATGTACACAAAACGTTTTTTTTCTTGAACGAAATCAAACATGGCCTAGCACCTTGAAATATTTATCAACGACAGATATGAAAAAAGGCGAACTTTCGTTCGCCCTAAAATTGGCGGAGTGGACGGGACTCGAACCCGCGACCCCCGGCGTGACAGGCCGGT
>JAVHRA010000103.1:0-14536 GCA_036171395.1 Gallionella sp.
ATAGTGGATTTGCCCACATTGGGGAGACCGACGATACCGCATTTCAAACTCATGGCTTCACTTCCTTAATAAAGATGTAGCAGATAGCGACGCTATCCTTAACTGCTGTGTAACTTCAACATCGCTGCTTCGGTTTTGCCTTCGATGACCAGATGGGCAACGTGCTGGGACTTATCCATCGCGGCATCGATTAACTCACGCTCTTCGCGGCGCGGGTTGTTCAAGACGAAGTTGCTGACCTCGGCACGGTCACCGGGATGACCGATGCCAATACGCAAGCGCCAAAAATCTTTGGTGCCCAAATGCGCGATGATGTCCTTCAAACCATTGTGGCCGCCGTGGCCGCCCCCCATCTTGAGCCGCGCAATGCCAGGCGCCAGATCGAGTTCGTCGTGCACCACCAAGATCTCGGCGGGCGTGATCTTGTAGAACTGCGCCAGCGCCCCGACGGCACGACCGCTCACGTTCATAAAAGTCTGCGGCTTGAGTAGCCACATCTCATGTCCGTGCAAAGAGCCGCGCGTGGTCAAGCCGTGAAACTTCGCTTCCGCGTTGAAATTCAGTTTGTGCTCTCGCGCCAACTCGTCCACCCACCAGAATCCTACATTGTGGCGGGTGTCTTCGTATTCGCGTCCGGGATTGCCCAGACCCACTATCAAACGTATCGCTGTCATCGCTTAAATGAAAAAACCCGCCGGGCTAGAAAGCACAGGCGGGCTCATTTCGTACAGCTAATTACTGTTTGTCTGCTGCTGCAACAACTGCGGCTTCTGCATCAGCAGCGGCTTCAACTGCGCCACGTGGCACTTGCACAGTGGCGACCGCATCCGTAACGTGATGATGGCCAGTTACTTCAACATTCTTAGGCAACTTAATGTCCGATACGTGGAAGGAGTGACCCAAAGCCAGGTCAGCCAAATCGATCTCGATGAAACTAGGCAGTTCTTTAGGCAAGCAAGAAACTTCCAACTCGTTCAGCACGTGGCTAATCTTGCCGCCAGCTTTAGTACCGGGAGCGATGTCGCCATTGATGAAGTGCAAAGGCACCTTGGTGTGTATTTTCTTGTTCAGATCGACGCGCTGCAAGTCGATGTGCATGACTTGTTGACGGAACGGATGCATCACGAATGCGCGCAGCATGACCGGTTCTTTCTTGCCAGCCAAGTCCAGCGTCAGCACGGAAGCATGAAACTCTTCAGAGCGCAGCTTGTGGTAGATCTCATTGTGATCCATGTCAAACATGACGGCGTCGCTCATGCCATACACCACACCTGGCACACGGCCGCTGTGACGCAGACGGCGGCTCGCACCCGTACCTTGCGTATTACGAATTGCTGCTGTGATTACGATAGTCATTTACTTCTCCAAAAATAGTAGCAACCGCGACCAGTTGCTACAAAAAACGACAACCTCAAAGGTTGCCGCAAAAAATTATTCTGCGAACAGCGAGCTGACCGACTCTTCGCTATTGATACGGCGTATGGTCTCGGCTAGTAACTCTGCGGCGCTGAGCTGGCGGATCTTGCCGCACTTGGCAGCCGCTACGCTCAATGGGATGGTGTCGGTGACGACCAACTCATCCAGCGCAGATTTCTCGATGCGCTCTATTGCCGGACCGGACAGCACCGGATGCGTACAGTAAGCCAGTACTCGCGCCGCGCCGCGTTCCTTCAAAGCATTCGCCGCTTCACACAAGGTATTTGCGGTATCCACCATGTCGTCCATGATGATGCAGGTACGACCGACCACGTCACCGATGATGTTCATCACCTTCGCCACGTTAGGCTTGGGACGACGCTTGTCGATGATAGCCAGATCGGCGTCCAGCTGTTTAGCCAGCGCACGCGCACGCACCACACCACCCACGTCGGGTGACACCACGATCAGATTGGGGTAGTCACGCTTCCATACATCGGACAGCAGAATAGGACTGGCGTAGATGTTATCGACCGGAATATCGAAGAAACCTTGGATCTGATCAGAGTGCAAATCCATGGTCAGCAAACGATTGACGCCCGCGCCGGTCAGCATATCGGCCACCACTTTCGCAGTGATTGCGACACGCGCCGAGCGCGGGCGACGGTCTTGGCGCGCGTAGCCAAAATACGGCATCGCTGCGGTGATACGTCCGGCGGAAGCACGCTTGAGCGCGTCTACCATGACCATCACTTCCATCAAACTATCATTGGTCGGGGCGCAGGTGGATTGCAGTACGAACACATCTTTGCCGCGCACATTCTCTAGCAACTCGACCATCACTTCGCCATCCGAGAAGCGACCTACACTGGCACGGCCGAGGGGGATATGGAGATGCTGCGTGACTGCTTCAGCGAGCTTAGGATTGGCATTGCCGGTAAATACCATCAAGCTGTCGTTGGACACGTGTGCTCCCTTTTCAAAACATTGCGGGCACACGCCCAAAAATGCCGGTCTACTCCAACCCTTGCGGGTCGTGACCTGTACTACGAATTGGCTGAGGAGGTAGGGATCGAACCTACGAATGACGGGATCAAAACCCGTTGCCTTACCACTTGGCGACTCCCCAAATCACACCCAATCTTGCAACGGATGTGCTACTAAACCTTGCGTGCAAACGCCACGCACTTGATGCTGCTCTTGCAACACTCGTAACGCCTGTTGCGCATCCGCTTGGACAGCGAATTCGGCAAACACACAAGCCCCCGATCCGGTCATCATCGCTGCGCCATAACGGCTGAGCATTGCGATGTGACGTGCTACTTCCGGATAGAGCTTGCAAACCACTGCTTGCAGATCGTTACGAAGTTGCGATCCCGACTGATTGGCAGTGTGCTGCTTCTGCCATATCGAGAGGGCGCGCATTGTGATGGAAACCGAATCGCGTGTCAATTCACTATGCGTAAATATTTTTTCAGTAGGCACATGCACGGGCGGAAACAGCACCACATACCAAGTGGCGGGCAAAGGAAAAGCCTGCAAGCGCTCGCCCACTCCTTCGGCAAAGGCGCTCTGGCCGAACACGAACACCGGCACATCCGCCCCCAACGTCAAACCCAGCGCCATCAACCGCTCGCGCGACAAACCCAATGACCACAAGCGATTCAGCGCCAGCAAAGTGGTGGCCGCATCCGAGCTGCCGCCGCCCAAACCTCCGCCCATAGGAATGCGTTTCTCCACTTGTATATCCACGCCCAGCTTGCAAGCGGTCTCGCGCTGCAACAATCGCGCGGCTCGCACACACAAGTCCTGCTCCTCCTCCACACCTTCCACCGCATTGATGCGGCGTACCACGCCATCCGTGCGCAGATCGAAATGCAGCGTGTCATGCAGATCGATGAAGCGGAACAAGGTCTGTAATAAGTGATAGCCATCCGCACGCCGTCCGGTGACATGCAGAAACAGATTCAGTTTGGCGGGCGCCGGACAGCTCAAGCGGGTCGGTTTCATTTTGGGTCGAAGTCCCATTCGTCTATCAATAGCTTCACTTGTAGATCGTCACGACTAAAGGTGATGCGCGTGGGCAAGCTATCGGCGCTATCGTCAACATAGTGCTGGTAATGAACTTCCCAACCCGCCTGCTGCAACAACGTCAGCCTACCCAGTGCATCGCGTTCTATCTGTGCCGGGAGCGCATCGTCCACCTTACCCATCAGCCAGTGATGCACTACCGGCAGAGGCAATCCCCAACCCAACACCTGCTGCATCAAAGCTTCTACATCCTGTGCCTCATGACGCTTACCGTTCTGCTCCAATGTGGCAACGCGCGCGTTGCTGGTGATGCGCGCGACGGTGATGCCCAACGGGCCTTGCAGTAGCAATTCGTCGCGCTGAAGTTGATGCTGCCAGCGCAAGCCCCCCGAGTGACGCTGTCCGCTATTGTTCACCGCCAAGCGCCCGTTCAAATTGAAGGCTGCACTATCACGTGGCGCTGCGGGTGCGATTAGCGCTGGCGTTAGCGCGCTACACGCGCTTAGCAACAGCAGCAGGATGGACAGCAATGACCGCATAATCAGGGTTGGAGGCGTTTGAGGGTACGTTGCAACTGCTCGTTATCCGGGTGCGCCTTTAGGCTGTCTTGCAACAACTGCTGGGCCTCAGCCTTATCGCCGTGCGCCCACAGTGCCTCACCCAGATGTGCCGCGATCTCAGGATCGGGATTGCCCGCATGGGCGCGTCTTAACATCTGCACACTCTCATCCAACTTGCCACTGCGGAAATAGCCCCAGCCCACGCTATCCATAATGGCGACGTCATCGGGGGCGAGTTGCAAAGCCTGTTCGACCAGCGCCAAGCCCTCGGCGATACGCACATTACGCTCTAGGAAGCTGTAGCCCAATGCGTTATAGGCATTGGCATCTTGCGGGTTGAGCTGCATCAGCTTGCGCAAATAGCGCTCGGCTACCTCGTACTTGCCGATCTTGTCGGCCATCATTGCCGCTTCGTAGAGCAACACCTGCTGATTGGGCTGCTTCTCCAAAGCCTGTTGCAATACGGCATAGGCTTCGCCGTACTGTTTGGCATCGCGCAACAATTGCGCTTCGATCAAGATGATCTGGGCGCGCTGCTCGTTATTATCGGGATGGTAATCATGCAGCAGTGTGCGCGCCTCGCCCAACTGGCCTTGTCGATTCAACAAAAACACCATGCGCATCTTGGCAGCGAACTGATGCTCACCCGCTTTGACTTCACCGTAGTGGGCAATGGCATCGGCATCACTCTTCTTGGCTTCGCCCAACTGCCCGAGGTAGTACTGTACCGTATCTTGATCCTTCTTGCCCTTCTCCAGCGCCAGCTTAAGTTGTGTCTCTGCACCTTGCAGATCATCCATCTGCAAAGAGATCAGCGCGATGGCGTAAGCAAGGTCGGGATTATCGGGATTCACATCGGCGACATACTGAAACTCCGCACGTGCCGCTGGATATTGCTGTTGTTCAACCAAGGCGCGGGCATATTGCAAGCGCAGCTCATGCCCATCCGGATTGCTTTTCAGATAATCCTTCAACAACTGCAAGCCCTGCTGCGGCGCGCTCTTGAGCAATAGCTCAGCCTCTAAGCTGAGCGCCGCCTCCCATTCGGGACGCAAAGCGTGCGCTTGCTTAGCCTCGCCCAAAGCCAGCACCTCGTCAGCGGAGGCTTGTGCCAATTTGGCGACTGCAAAATGCGCTTCAGCGAGCTTGACATAGGGCACTGCTAACTCACGCATCATCTTGAGTGCCGCGACCTTATCTGGATAGCCCATCAACAATTGCTGTATCTGCAACAACATTGGTGCGGCATGTTCGCTATCGTCGTGCAAGACCTTGGCAAACTCGAGTTGCGCTTGAGGCAGATCACCGCCGCGCAGTTGTATAGAAGCCAACATCCGGGAGGGCAGACTCGCGCCCGGCTCTAGCGCTTGCCACAACTTGAAAGCCGTCACCGCCTTGACCATATCGCCGGACTCAAAAGCCAACTGCGCGGCACGCTTGGCCAGACGCGGATCACGCGTCTTGCTGGCCAGATCCATACTGCCGTCCACCGCAAGCTGTTTATAGCCGCGCTGATTGCCCACTTCGGCGATCAGATACTCGTACAGCAACTCATCGGTCAGCTCCATCTGCGGCAACACCAACGCTGTGGTTTCCACTGTCTCGGCAGGAGCGACCGTCTCGGGTCGTGCATCCACCTCTGCCACCACGGGTTGCGGCGCATGCGCGCAAGCGGTGAGCATAAGACTGGCGGCGATTAGGTATTTCACTGGGCTCATAACAGGGGCGCTTTTGATGCGGGCGCACATATTAGCAAAAAGCCCAGCGCTAGGTGGCACGGTCAATCTGCACACTCACCTCTCAACACCGGTCGCGCGATATCTACGAAGGAATGTAAGCGCTGAATAACGTCTACTTTGATTTATGTTGGGGCTGCCCTGCTGAAGGATAAGCTTTTACAAATGTCTGTATCACCTCGCGCACGATCTTGCGTTGCGGTGCGGGCAAAGAGAGAAATGCCTCGAACACTTCGCGTTCTTGGAATCCCACCCCTTCCTCCCAGCGAGTTTTTTGTTGCTCTATACGCTGCTCTATTTCCACGCCATAACGTAACTGCTGCGGCGGTATACGTAACCATTCCGCAAGCACCTCCACCTTATCCTGCTTGGGCAACGACTCTCCCAACAACCAGCGACGTACCCCGTGCAAGGTCATCGGGTGTCCTAAGTAGCGAAGATTGAATTCGCGCTCCAGCACAGATGGCTTGGCTTCGTAACCTGCAGCTTTCATCGCAGCACGTAACCGTTTGGCAAACTTTTCACTTGATTTTTCCATGCCGCGAAATTACTTGTGCGCGCCAACACAAAGGTTACGCAAGACTTAACAACAACTTACGTAAATCACGTAACTAATGGTAAAGTTGCGGATATTGTTTAGATTCATCCCATGAAATCACGATGTCCATAAATCAGTTAAATACCTCTAGCGACACCGTTAATTCAGCGCCTCCCGCTACCAGTGAAGAAATTTTCAATCAAGTCGTTGCGGATGTTCGTGATGAATACCTGTCGGATACGCAATCATTTCCTTGGATCGTTGGATTTTCCGGCGGTAAGGACAGCACCTTAGTCGCGCATGCCGTGTTTGCTGCTTTGCTCGATATTTCACCCAGCCGTTTGACTAGACCCGTTCACATTATTGCCAATGACACACTGGTGGAAAGCCCGCTGGTGGTTTCGCATTTGCACCAATCCTTAGACGAACTTCGTCACGCGGCTGAAACATTAAAACTACCCGTTACCGTCGCCACGACCAACCCCAACAAAGACAATACATTCTGGGTGCTACTGATTGGGAAAGGCTATCCCAGTCCGAATTCAACCATGCGCTGGTGTACCGACCGTCTAAAAATCCAACCGACCAGCCGCTATATTCTCGATCAAGTCGCGGCCTGCGGATCTGCCATCATCGTATTAGGCGTGAGAAAAGATGAATCTTCATCTAGGCGACGTAGTGTGGAAAGCTTTAAAAATGATGTCGGCACTCGCCTGCACCCACACAAAGAATTAAAAGGAGCGTATGTCTATCGCCCGATAGTCGAACTTGCAACCGATGATGTCTGGGAAATTTTGGCGAGCAAAGCCCCGCCTTGGGGCGGTTCACACAATCGCTTAATCAAGCTGTATCGAGATGCTTCGGGTGGCGAATGTCCTGTTGTCATGTCCCACGACGATGCGCCCGGTTGCGGGACAAACTCCAGTCGCTTTGGTTGCTGGACTTGCACCGTGGTAGAGAAAGACAAAAGCCTGCAAGGGTTCGTGGACAGCGGAAATCATCAATACGCACCGCTCATTGCCTTCCGCGACTGGCTACGTGAAATACGCAACGACTTATCGTTCCGCCAAGGCAGGCGACGCAACGGAAAAATTAGCGTAATGGACAACGGGAAAATAATCCCCGGCCCATTCACACTTGATGCGCGCCGCTTGATTTTAGGTCGACTACTACAAACCCAAATTGAATACGGCGATGCCTTAATTTCCGACCAAGAAATCGAAACGATTAAACGTATTTGGGCAACAGATTTAATTGCCATGCAATCTCAGGGAGAAAATAAATGACTACCAATGAAATCTCAATACGTCATGAGGTGGATGATCTGCCCCTTTGGCGAGATCCCGGCTCGCACAACGTGCTGCGGGAATCGTTATCAGCGCAGGGCGTAGATGAGGAAGTCTTTGCCCGCTTGTTATCCGCCTATCGCGGGAACGCTCATAAACAAAGAATTCATACGACTGTTGAGTTTGATGAAATCTTTCAATCCATTGGCGGGATAGACTGATCATGTGGCTATCGCGTATTGAATTAAAAAACTTCAAGAGCTACCGTCAACAAGTATTTGAGTTTCCTCAGCCGCTAGCTGGAAAAAATCTGGTACTGATCGGCGGGGTTAATGGCTATGGCAAAACCACTCTGCTTGAGGCCATTTATGTGGGGCTTTATGGTGAAGAAGCTATCAAGCAAAAGGCTCTAGATAGTGCAGGGCTAAAAGCAAAAAGCTACGGACACTTTCTCGAAACGGCATTTAACCGTCTTGCGCCAGCCGATGAGCAGGAGCGTATGGAGGTCAGCGTTGAGTTCTCACGTGAGGACGATGGTGCGTTGCGCGTAACACGCAGATGGTTTTTTAACAGCAAGGGAAAATACAACGACCAGAAGGTGGTGGTCGAAACACGCGCAAAATCCGGTGGCTGGATGCCACAAAAAGAAGAAAGGCTTCCTGAGCTTTTAGAAAGTTATGCCACACCACCTTGGCTGGCATCATTTTTCTTTTTTGACGGCGAAAAAATTGCCGGATTGGCGGAGGAGGATCGAACTGGATGGATACAGTCCGGGCTTGAAAATCTACTCGGCGTTGGTCTGGTAAAAGGTTTACGGGAACAGCTTGCTGAATATAGTCTCAAAAAAATAAATAAAGCTGGCGGCATAGACGAGCAGCGCATCGAAGAATTAAAACGCAAACTGGAAATTGAAAAGGAAAGTGAAGCCGCACTGTCTGAAACAATTGCTATATTGCGCCAGCAGATCAACGACACAAAAGAGGAACGTGACAGGCTCAGCAATCAACTCACAGGATTGGCGCAAGGTAGCGATGCTCGCACCGTGGCAGAGGTCGCCGAGAACAGGGGGAGAGCGGCGCAAAAGGTTGATCTGTGCTGGAAAAAATTGCGCGAACTATATGCGGTGCAATTGCCTTTGCAGCTGGTCCGGCAACAGCTATACAAAGCGCTAGAAAGCTCCATGACAGGCGAGCAATCACTGATGGAGTGGGAGCAAAGCAAAGCACGCATGCAGCCAAACTGGGAGAAATTTCACCACACTTTTTTCAATTCGCCATGGATCAACGGCATGTGTCATTTACCCGGCGCGCGTGAATCATTAGAAAAAACACTTTCAGATGCCTGGGAAAGTTTGCACTATCCGCGCCCAACAGAATGCGCTAGCGATATTTGGCACGACTATATGCAAGCTAATGAGCGGCGCAAACTCACTGATATGCGGTCTAAAAGCCAAATTTCAGCAGCTGGTTTGCGCCAAGCATTGGAAGCGCATAAGCACGCCGAAGAAGAACAATGGCGATTGCAGCAAGAGCTCATTCGTTTAGAGGGTGTCAGCGGCGAGGGAAAAGCACAACAGATAGCGCAGCTCACACAAGAATTACCAATCGCACAAGAAAAAGTAAATTCACTTGGTCGCGAGCTGGGTGCAAAAGAAAATGAATACCGTGCACTACAAGGTGAAATCAGCAACCAGGCTGCCACCTATGAGCGAGAACGCAAAAAGCTAGTGGAAGGACATCCAGAGCGACAAGCAGCACAGGAAGCAGAGAAAGTGGTAAACATGATAGACAATCTGTTACCGCGCCTGTTTGACTTGAAGCTCAAAGCATTATCAGAAACAGTAACTCGCATATACCGTGAGCTACATCACAAAGACCAAGTAGCGCGCATCGAAATCTCGCGTGAAGGTAGTGCAACTTTATATAGCCATGATGGTGCGGTAATTAACTTGCCAAAATCTTCGGGTGAGTCTCAACTCTTTGTCCTTGCTCTAGTCGGAGCATTAGCGGAGGTTACTGGCTATCGTGTACCAATGATTATTGATACTCCATTGGCAAGGCTCTCCGAAACTCACTGCAACAACTTATTAAGGTACTGGGCATCTGATCCAGAACGGCAGGTCATTCTGCTTGCACAGGATAAGGAGATCGGTGCCGACGATTACCGAAAGTTGGCAGACTCAGTAAGCAAAACATATTTGCTCCATCATCGCCAAGTGCGCGAAGGCGTTGGCTCAAGTGATGCAAAAGAAAATTCCTATTTCGAGGAACGAACATGAATACGATAAGCGACATCATTACGGCATCCTATGCCTCAAGTAAAGATGCAGATACCATCAGTAAAAATCTTAAAAAATGGCTGGGTTGTGAGGCAAATTACGAAGTGGCCAGACTAGCACTCGGACGTTCACTCATGCTTGATGAAGCACCACCCTCTGCGCCAGATGGTAAAGGGTTGTCAATAAAAGGTGGGACACTTTTTGGTAGCGAAGATGATGGCAATTATTTGTGGATTGCACTCCTTGGTGAGCAATTGCGTTTGTATGGTCAGCCGCAATTTTCTTTGGAAGCCTTGCAGCAACTGGTGCGCAATCATTGGCACCGTGGCGTGTATTTACTTGAAGCAGACTGGCAAAGTGCGGGGGAAGACGAAGCAAAATTCATTGATTTACTCGCACGACGCGCGGCGTTGCCAGAAACGCTATCTTCGCCAAGTCTAGGAAGTAATGGTGTCGATGTGGCTGTGCCACTCATTTCTGCCACCGAAGTGGATTGCACTAATCTGCTTAAAAAATTAAAAGACTTAGGCATAGCAGCAGAAATTCGTGACTCAGCGATTGGGCCGCGCCTCATACGTTATTGTCTATTTTTGTCCGATTCAGGCGATTTATCTTTGCTTGGTGGGAGCCTAGATGAGTTGGAATTTTCTTTAGGAGTAGGCAGCATCAAGCTGTATCAGGCCAACGAACCGCAAACCTGCTTTCTCGAAATACCTCGCAAACCAACTGATTGGCAGACAGTTGTCGTTGATCGCTTCGACAAAGCGGCTAGTACTTTCTGCGCTTCCCATATGTTATTGCCAGTCAGTCCTGGCGTGGATGTAATCGGTACACCAGTGGTGTTTGACTTGGCTGATGCACCACATCTACTGGTAGGCGGCACAACAGGCAGTGGCAAAAGCGTATGTGTCAACTCGCTACTGCTGAGCCTTGTTCTTGCCTCGCGTACACGACCAATCAAGCTAGCCTTAATTGATCCCAAGCAAGTTGAGTTTGCACTATGGCGAGACTGCGGGTTGCTGTACTCAGACATTGCCACATCCACTTCGGCTGCTATTAACTTACTCAGTGAGTTGGTTGATGAAATGGAAAATCGCTATTCACAATTTGCATCGTTGGGTGTGAAAAATTTAGTGGAGGCACGCGAACGCGGATTTGATGGCGGATGGATTGTAGTTGCGGTGGACGAATTAGCTGATTTGGTTATGCAAGGTAAATCCGGGAAAAGTGCGGAAGAGAAGCTGGTACAGTTAGCACAAAAGGCACGATCTGCGGGCATACATCTCATACTCGCCACGCAACGTCCCGATGCAAAAACTTTCAGCGGATTATTACGTAGTAACTGCCCAGCACGCATAGCCCTTAAAGTTCAAAAATCCACCGAGTCAAACATCATTCTTGACGAGACGGGTGCTGAGTCGTTACTTGGCAAGGGCGACATGCTAATCAAAGGCGTTGGCTCGGCTATCCAGCGAGCACTTGGTTACAAAATTGAGAATGAAGAAATAACGAAGAGGTGTCGTTCTATTTGAACCATTGGATACTTGACTAGGAGAGTGTGTAGACTTCACAGCTCAATGCTTTTTGATGCCGCAATGGATATTCGGTTATATTTAGCGCACTTAACAACCACGAGCGCCACACTTTGCCTAACGTCACCCCAGCTCTCACACTCTCAGTCCAAAATCTCAAGCGCAGTTTCGGCAAGCAAACCGTCATACACGATGTCTCCCTGCAGTTAAATCGCGGCGAGGTATTGGGACTATTGGGTCATAACGGCGCGGGAAAGAGCACCACCATGCAGATGCTCACGGGTTGTCTACGCCCCGACAGCGGCAGCATCACGATCTGCGGTATCGATCTGCTGCGTCAACCTGCGCTGGCTAAGGCGCACATTGGCTATCTGCCCGAGACGCCGCCACTGTATAAAGACATGACCGTCGGCGATTACTTGTCCTTCGCCGCACGACTGCATGGACTGAAGGCGGTCGCTGTGCCGTCCGCACTCGATCTGGCGTTGCAACGCTGCGGACTGAACGCCAAACGTAACAAGCTAATCGGCACGCTTTCGAAGGGCTATCAACAACGCGTAGGTATCGCGCAAGCCATCATCCATCAACCTTCCGTAATCATCTTGGACGAGCCCACGGTCGGCCTCGACCCGACCCAGATACGCGAGATACGCACGCTAATCCGCGAGCTAGGCAATCAGCACAGCGTCATCCTTTCTACCCATTTACTCAGCGAGGTGGAAAGCATCTGCGACCGCGTCGAAATCATGCAGAACGGCAAGCTCATCTATGGCGACACCAGCGCGCGCATGCAGCGTTACGGGCAGGTTTCTGGTTTCACCGTAAGCCTGCGCAACCCGCCAGCGTTGAGCATGTTGCAAGGCATAAGCGGCGTGACACGCGTCGAACAAATAACGGCCAACGAGTTCCGCGTCTTGCACACAGCAGAACATAACCCCAGCGCCGATTTGCTGACGCTGGCCGCGCAACACGAATGGCATCTGGAACAGCTCACCCCATTGCAGACTCGTCTTGAAGACGTATACGTCAGTATCACCGATGCCGAGACTAATCATGCGGAGGTATCGAAATGATCAAACTGCTCGCTCTGCGCGAATTGCGCGCACTGTTCTCGGCACCTTCCACCTGGTTCATGCTGGCGGCGCTGCAATTTATTTTCGCCTGGTTCTTCTTGGCGCGACTGGATGCTTATCTGGAACTGCAACCGCAGCTCGCGCAGATGGCTAATGCCCCCGGTGCCACCGCCAGCATCGCTGCACCGGTGTTCAACGTCATCGCGCTGTTGCTGATGATGCTGATTCCCATGTTCACCATGCGCGCCATCGCCGAAGAGCGCCGCAACCAGACCTTACCCTTGTTACTGGCCTCGCCGCTGTCCAGCACTCAGATTGTGTTGGGCAAATTCTTCGGCTTGATGTTGTTCCTGATGGTACTGATGGTGAGCGCGCCATTGATGATCTACTCCTTGCAACTGGGTACACCGTTGGATCACGGTTTGCTGTGGAGCAATGTGTTGGGCTTGATCCTGCTCAGCGCCTGCTACTCGGCACTGGGCTTGTATATGTCTTCCCTCACCAACCAGCCGATCATTGCCGCCATCAGCGCGCTGGCGATATTGGTGGGCTTGTGGCTGGCCGATGTGAGCAGCAGCACGCCCGAGTCACCTTGGCATCTATTCTCGCCGCTGTTCCATTTTCAAAATTTCAACTTTGGTTTGCTCGACAGCGCGGACGCCGTGTACTTCCTTTCTTTCAGCAGCGTGTTCCTGCTGCTGGCGATACGTCGCCTCAACAACAACCGTGTGTACGGATAGACCATGCTGAAAAAAATCATGCACAACCAAGCTTTGCGCAACACACTGTTCGTGTTGCTGCTCATCACCGTGGCGGGTGGACTGAGCTGGCTCGCGGCACGCCACTCGGTGCAGCGCGATATGACTTACGCCGCCAGCAATAGTCTGTCCGAACCCAGCATCACCCTGCTCGCCGAACTCCAAGGTCCGCTCACCATTACGGTTTACGCCACCGAACAAGATGCGCGTCTGGGCGACATCCGCAAGATCATCCGCGAGTTCATCTCGCTCTATCAGCGCTACAAGCCCGACCTCACTCTCGTCTTTATCGATCCAGAAAAAGAATCACAGCTGGCGCGCGATGCGGGCATCCAACTCAATGGCGAAATGGTTGTTGAATATGCCGGACGCGCCGAGCACATCACCCTCATCAACGAGCAGCAACTCTCCAGCACGCTGTTGCGACTGGCGCACACCAAATCCGAGACGGTGCTATATCTGAGCGGGCACGGTGAACGCAAACTGGACGGCATCGCCAATTTCGACCTGGGCAACCCCTACGGTGCCAAACTGAAACAGAACGGCTATCACATCGCCGCGCTGAATCTGGCGTTGGCGCAAGAAGTGCCCGCCAACGTCAGCACCTTAGTTATCACGCAACCGCAAGTGGACATGCTGCCCGGCGAAGTGGACAAGCTGATTCAATATGTGGATCGCGGCGGCAATCTGCTGTGGCTGATCGATATTGAGCCATTGCACGGCCTAGAGCGATTGGCGGACAAACTTAATCTCATCCTGCCGGCGGGCGTGATACTCGATCCCGCCGCTACCGAGATGCGCGCACCGGCCAACTGGGCGATAGGCGCAAGCTATACGCCGCACGCCATCACACGTAACTTCAACCTCATCACCGCTTTCCCCAGCGCACGTCCGCTGAGCTGGGGCGACAGCTCGGACTGGCAACGGCATACCTTGGTCGAAGTGGCTGCACGCGGCTGGATTAGTCATAGCGGCAAAGCCAAGTTCGACCAAGCGCATGACCTGCCCGGCCCCGTCATCATTGCCAGCGCCTTGCAGCGCAATATTCAAGATCGGGAACAGCGCATCGTGGTAGTGGGCAACGGTGCGTTCTTGGCCAACAGCTATGCCGGCAACGGTGGCAATGTCGATCTAGGCGTGAATATGGTGAACTGGTTGGCAGGCGAGGAGAAACTCATCACCCTGCAACCGCGCAGCGCCAAAGATGCGACCGTCAGCTTGAGCAAGACCCAACTCGGCGTCATAGGCTTGGCATTCCTGCTCATGTTGCCGCTATTGCTAGCCGGATGGGGCGCATGGTTGTGGTGGAAGCGCCGCCGTGCCTGAGC
>JAVHRA010000104.1:0-2989 GCA_036171395.1 Gallionella sp.
GCCGAGCGCAACACTTTTGCTGCATTGGACATCACCCAGATTAAACTCGCGGAAGCGCTGCATGTCTTTTACGACTGGATGTTTCCGCCCACTGAGCAGGATGACCCGATGCTGCATCTGTTCCTGCGCCTGCATGCGCGCGAAGAAGGTGAGCCCAGCGGCGTATTGGGTGATGCGCTAGTGCAGGCGTTTTTGCCCAATCACGCCAAGATGCAGGCGCTGCTGTGCCATGAGTTCGAACTAAAAAAAGCAGATACGGAGGTAGATCGCTTGGTCTTCACTTTGGTTGGTATGGCGAGCATTTATCTGCATGATGGACGCACCGTGATAGCGGGGTTGGCGCCGCAGTTGCTGAGCGGCAAGCATGCGCGGGCGGCCATGGTGGAGCGGCAAGTGGAATATGCACAGGCGTTGATTGCGTTCGAACGCAAACGCCGTGCCGCGCTAATAAGGAGCAAAAAATGAACATGAGTCGTATCGGACTGGTGCTGGCCGCACTCGCTGTGGCGGGCTGCGCGGTCGGACCGGATTATCAGCATCACGAAGTTGAACAGCAGCAATGGCACAGTGCCGTTCCGCATGGCGGCAAGGTGGAAGACCTGAATAAATGGTGGGAGCAGTTGAACGATCCGCTGTTGAGCAAGCTGATACTGGACACCGAGCAAGGCAATCCCACGTTGGATATGGCGTTGGCCAAGCTCAACGAGGCGCGAGCCATCGAGACCGCCAGCACCGGTGTCTATTACCCCACGCTGTCATTAGGCGCGAGTTCCACACGTAGCCGCATGGCGTTCGGCCAGCAGGTGATCTTGCAGACTAACAACAAGGTCGGCTTCGATGCCAGTTGGGAGCTGGACCTGTTCGGCAAGAACCGCCGCACCGCACAAGCGGCACAAGCACGCTTCACCGCCAGCGAGGTGTCTTGGCATGACGCGCGTATCTCATTGGCAGCCGAAGTGGCGGATGTGTATGTCGAGTTGCGTCAGTGTGAAGCCGGCTTGGCTACCGCTGAACAGAACAAGCACTCACGCGCCACGGTACGCGAACTGACCGACCTTAAGGCGGGCGCCGGATTGGCCTCGCCTATGGATGCGGCGCGTGCGCAGGTGAGCGAGGCGGAGGGTGACTCGGCGTATAGCGCCAAGCAGGGTGAGTGTGCCCGTGTACTCAATCGTCTCACCGCGCTGACTGGCATAGACCGCGACACCTTAACGACACGACTGGCGGAAAAAAACGGACAGATTCCGCAGCCCAATGAAACGGACGTGAGCAGCGTCGCGGCGCATGCGCTGAGTCAGCGCCCCGATGTGGCCATCGCCGAATTGAATCTGGCCGCAGCCAGTGCCGACATCGGCGCGAGCAAGGCGGCGATGTATCCCAGCTTGACGCTGCTAGGCTCGGTGGCCAGCAACCATATCTCGCAGGGCGGTCGCAGCTCGGTGGTGCCCACTTGGTCGTTCGGTCCCAGCTTGTCTATTCCCTTGTTTAGTGGCGGACGCGCCAGTGCCAATGTCGATGCTGCCCAAGCACGCTACGACTATGCGCAAGTCAGCTATCAAAAATCGGTGCGTGAAGCGGTGCGCAATGTGGAAGACAGTTTGGTGCGTCTGAACGTCGCCAACGACAGGGCCAAGAGCGCGCAGCAGGCACAGGATAGATACCAGCAGTTGTTCAATGCCACTCAGGCGCGTTATGACGCTGGCTTGAGCAATCGCATGACGCTGGAAGATGCGCGTCGTATCTGGTTGCAGTCACAAGACAACGCAGCAGCGATGGAGCGTGAGCGCGTCTCGTCGTGGATCGCCCTGTACAAAGCATTGGGCGGCGGTTGGGAACGTGTAGCGCGTACCGACAAGTTGGCCGAAAACGATAGCAAGTAATAGGAGCACACCATGAGCAAAACTAAAATCATTTTATTCCTCGTTGCCGTTAGCGCGGTCGTGGCCTTCTTTGTGCTGCGCGGCGGCAAGCCTGCGCAACCCGCCAGTGCCGATGCGGCCAAGCCTGCCCTGACAGTCACCACGGTCGTGCCCGAGACTTTGTCGTGGCCGCAGCGCTTGTCAGCCAGCGGGCCAGTATTGGCTTGGCAGGAAGCCATCATCGGTGCCGAGGTGGGCGGGGTGCGTTTGGTCGAACTGCGCGCCAACATCGGCGACAAAGTGAAAAAGGGCGAGGAGTTGGCGCGACTTTCCGATGAGACCTTGGCGGCCGATATGCAGCAGCAACAGGCCGCCTATGACGAAGCGCATGCGCGTTATGAAGAAGCCGAAGCCAACGCCAAGCGCGCCGTGAGTATCAAGGATGCCGGCGTAATGAGTGCGCAGGAGATGCAACAGTTCGTCAATGCGGCGGCCATCGCCAAAGCGCAGCAGCAGGCGGCGCAAGCGCGTTTGCAGAGCGCCAAGTTGAAAGTGCATTACACGCATATCGTGGCGCCGGACGATGGCGTTATCTCGGCGCGCAGCGCGACCTTGGGCTCGGTATCGCAGCAGGGGGCCGAGTTGTTCCGCATGATTCGTCAGGGCAAGTTGGAGTGGCGCGCCGAGCTCACTGCTGCACAGTTGCAACAAATACGCGTCGGGCAGAAGGTCAGGGTGCGTGATGGTGGTGAGGATAGCGTGCAAGGGGTGGTGACGCGTGTCGCGCCCGCGCTGGATGTAGTGACACGCAGCGGCTATGCCTATATCGCTTTGTCGGGTGCGCAATCGTTGCGTGCTGGCATGTTTGCCGAGGGCGAGTTTGAATTGGGCAAGCGCGACGCGCTGACCGTGCCGCAGGGCGCGGTGGTGATACGCGACGGTTACGCTTATGTGTACAAGGTGGGTAAAGATGGTCGTGTGGCACAACTCAAGATCGACACTGGGCGCCGCGCTGGCGACCGTATCGAAGTGGTGCACGGTTTAAGCGCCGATGTGCAAATAGTCGCGAGTGGTGCGGGTTTCTTGAGCGACGGCGATCTGGTCAATGTGGTGACCGTGCTGCCTAAGCT
>JAVHRA010000105.1:0-2978 GCA_036171395.1 Gallionella sp.
GCTTCGATATGAGCAATCTCAAAGCCACGGTCACGCAGATAGCCGCGCATACGTTCCGTGACGAAATGTTCCACATCGCTCACCACGGTGGGGCTGAGCAGGCCGGCGGGGAAGTTAGCGGCGGCCAGTTTCAACAAGGCTGTCAGCGACAGATCCAACGGGGTCTCGATGAGGATGCGCAAGATGCCCAGCGCATGGCGGCGCAAACCGAACGGGTCTTTGTCACCGGTAGGCACTTGGCCTATGCCATAGATGCCGATCAGCGTCTCAAGTTTGTCGGCCAAGGCCACTGCGCACGACACCGGCCCTACTGGCAGCGCATCGCCGGCAAAGCGCGGACGATAGTGCGACTCGATCGCATCACCTACCGCTGCCGGTTCGCCATCATGCAAGGCGTAGTAACGTCCCATGATGCCTTGCAATTCAGGAAATTCGCCGACCATGTCAGTGAGCAAATCGACCTTGGCCAGACGCGCGGCGGTGACCGCCTGGTCTTTATCAGCTTGCAACAGACGCGCG
The DNA here is from genome assembly GCA_036171395.1 of Gallionella sp. Classification (GTDB taxonomy): domain Bacteria; phylum Pseudomonadota; class Gammaproteobacteria; order Burkholderiales; family Gallionellaceae; genus Gallionella. The sequence goes on from JAVHRA010000105.1 coordinate 520, forward strand.
ATGGTGCCGGACAGTTTGGCGATGCGCTCTACGCGCTGCGCCTGAGTGCCGAGCTGGTTGTGGTAAACCACTTTGTCCAGACCTGCGACGCGCGAGGCCAGCGTTTTCTTCTTATCCTGCTCGAAAAAGAATTTTGCATCGGCCAGACGCGGGCGTACCACACGCTCGTTACCTCCGATAACCAGACTTGGGTCTTGCGGGTTGATGTTGGAAACGATCAGGAACTTGTTGGTGAGTTTGCCCTTGGCATCCAGCAGCGGGAAATATTTCTGGTTGGCCTTCATGGTCAGGATCAGACACTCCTGCGGCACGGCAAGGAATTCACTTTCGAACGTGCCAAGCAAAACATTGGGGCGCTCTACCAGCGCGGTCACCTCATCGAGCAACGCCTCGTCCTGGATAGGCTTGAGTGCTACTTGGGTGGCGGCATCATGGAGCTGGCGCACGATCTCGGCACGACGTGTGGCAAAGCTGGCAATCACTGCACCTTCCGTCTCCATCTGGTGCGCATAGCTGTCGGCATCTTTGATCACGATCTTGGCCATGCTGGCTTCGAAACGGTGACCTTCGGTGCTATTGCCGGCGCTCAATCCCAACGCGCTCACCGGCACCACGTCCTTGCCGTGCAAGGCCACCAAGCCATGCGCGGGACGCACGAAGTTGACGCTGCTCCAGCCGTCTGCCAGTTGATAGCTCATGACTTTGGCGATGGGAAGTTTGGTCAATGTTTCGGACAGTGCTTTTTGCAAGCCTTCTAGCAGCGTCGCACCCTTGATCAGATTGTCATAGAACAGCGCTTCGGCCTTGCCATCCATGGCGCGTTTCAGTTTGGGCAGTACAGTGGCATCCGCACCCAAAGCCGTGAGCTTCTTCAGCAGTGCGGGTGTGGGTTGTCCATCTGCGGTCAACGCTACGCTGACGGGCATCAGCTTCTGCGATACCGCTTTATCTGCTGCTTGCGCTGCGACGTTGCTGATTTGTACTGCCAAGCGGCGCGGGGTGGCGTATGCCGTCACGGCGGCATCTGCTGCGGCCAAGCCCTGTAGCTTGAGGCTAGCGGACAATAGTTCGGCGAAACTCTCGCCCAATTTCTGCAATGATTTTGGCGGGAGCTCTTCAACGAATAGTTCGACCAATAGATTTTTCATACTCATGCTGCCGCTCCTTCGGACCCGCTCTGCTTTACCTGCCCAGAGCTCGTCGAAGGACTCTGTGCAGGTTTTTTGTTGTTCTTTAGTTCGATCTGTTCCAGTACTTCGCTCGCCCAAGCTTTAGGCGCCATCGGGAAACCGAGGCGGGCACGACTATCCAAATAAGCGGCCGCGACGCTGCGCGCCAAGTTGCGGATGCGGCCTATATAAGCGGCGCGCTCGGTCACCGAAATTGCACCGCGCGCATCGAGCAAGTTGAAACTGTGCGCAGCTTTTAGAACTTGTTCATAGGCCGGCAGCGCCAGCGCGTGTTCCATCAGATGCTGAGCTTGCTTCTCGTGGCTGCTGAAGGCGCCCAGCAAGAACTCGACATCACTATGTTCGAAGTTATAAGTGGATTGTTCCACTTCGTTCTGATGATAGACGTCGCGGTAACTCACGCCCTCAGTCCAGGTCAGGTCATAGACGCTCTCGACGCCCTGCAAGTACATGGCCAGACGTTCCAGACCATAAGTGATTTCGCCAGTAATAGGCTTGCAGTCTATGCCGCCGACTTGTTGGAAATAAGTGAATTGGGTGACTTCCATGCCGTTCAACCAGACCTCCCAACCCAAGCCCCATGCGCCTAGGGTGGGGTTCTCCCAGTCGTCTTCGACGAAGCGGATGTCGTTCTTCTTAAGGTCGAAGCCCAACGCTTCCAGCGAGCCGAGATACAGCTCAAGGATATTCGCCGGTGCTGGCTTCAATACCACTTGGAACTGATAGTAGTGTTGCAAGCGGTTGGGGTTCTCGCCATAACGCCCGTCCTTGGGGCGACGCGAAGGCTGCACATAAGCGGCCTTCCAAAGCTCAGGGCCGAGCGCGCGCAAGAAAGTGGCGGTGTGCGAAGTCCCCGCGCCGACTTCCATGTCATAAGGTTGCAATAGCGCGCAGCCTTGTTTGTCCCAGTAGTTCTGTAAGGTCAGAATGATTTGCTGAAAGCTCAGGCCTTGAGGGCGCTGCGGTCCATTGGCGGACGCGTTGTTGGAGCCTGTGTTATGCATGACTGTCTCTGGAGTTGCTAAAGGCGCGCATTTTACTGTCTTTCGTGTACTCACGTCAGTAGCGTATGTCGCTGCTGTAATTGAGCGAAGAGTAGCCGTATGAATTTTTTCACCTAAGGGTGGCGCTCTTCGTCTAACACTCGTATATTCGCGACTCCAACGACGCGACACGCAGCGCGAATTTGAGCATCGTGGTCAGAGGCATGAACTATAAATTCATTCAGGAGAGGTAATCATGAAATTACGTACCGCAATGATGTTTGTT
>JAVHRA010000106.1:0-2959 GCA_036171395.1 Gallionella sp.
TACACCGCTTGACTACGCCAGCCGTGATGGTAACCAACTCGCTCTAGATTGGCAGCAAACGTTGGGCACAGCCGATCTCAACATCGGTTTGGCGAATCGCAACAAGAACCAGAAGGCATATTTCGATTTTGGTGGCTTCCCGACTTATCGCGATGGCGACCTCAGCGTAACCTCCCTCACACCACGCGTGCGCATCCCGCATGAACTGGGGGGTGACAGCTCCTTGGTGGCGGGTGTTGATATTCATCGCTGGAACTATACCCAGCGGATTTCAAATGCGCCGGCGAACATCGGCCAGCCTATCAACCGCATAGGAATGAGCCAAAGAAACAATGCTATTTATGTGCAAAACACCACCCATCTTTCGCCAGCCACCACGCTGCTGGCTGGTGTGCGCAATGAGCGTATCACCATGAGTGGGAAAGACATTTTCAATGCGGCGGCTCCCGGTGGTACTGGGCCATTCGGCCCTAACAGTTCAGCCGCCCCAGCCGGTTCCTTTTCCGCAGTAAGGAATGCTTATGACCTAGGCCTGCGTCATCAACTTGAATTAGGTTTTGCATTCAACGGAAAAGTCGGGCGTAGCTTCCGCTTTGCCAATGTCGATGAGATTTACGAATCCGGCCCCGCCTTCACCAACCAGTTCCAGTTTCTGCGTCCGCAAACTGCTGACGGACTTGAATTTGGCGTGGATAGAAAGATGCAGTCCGCGAGTTGGCGTGCCGGCATATTCAGGAACAAGGTGCGCGACGAAATCCATCTCGATCCGTTCAGCACTGGGGTAGGTAACACTAATCTGCCGCCGTCATTGCGCCAGGGCGTGGAGCTAGATGGCAAATGGCAAGCACTAACGCAAGTCAGTCTGAGTGCAGCTTACAGCTACACCGATGCGCGCTTCTTGTCGGGCGTGTTACCCGGCGGCGCATTCACACAGACCAATGTGAGCATCGCGGGCAAACGTGTACCGCTTGTGGCCAGCAGAAAAGCCAATCTCGGCGCATCGTGGGCCATGAACGAACAAACTCGGCTGAACACTTCGTTGACTTATGTCGGCACACAGTTCATGGAAAACGACGAAGCCAACACGCTGGGGATGAAGATTCCGGCTTACGCCTTGACCGATTTGAAACTGGTGCACGAGATGAAGGGCTGGCAATACTATGCATCGGTGAACAACCTGTTCGACCGCAAGTATTTTAACTATGCAGTCAGCAGCCAGTTCACACCGGGAAAATACAACGCCTATACCTTGCCAGGGCGCACTTTCTTTGTAGGTTTGAGCTACCAGCAGTAAGCCTATAACTAAGCAGTGCTTACGAGCCCTGCTGAAGCGCGCTTACCTTTGTGATAAGGTGAGCGCGTTTTGTTCTGAATGTATGAGGAGTTACGCAATGAATACCAAAAATACCAAATCCCTCGCGCTATTCGCGCTGATGGTGTTGCTGATGGCAAGCACCCGTTCGCATCATTTCGATGCGTTAACCCATCTGCCCGACGCCTCTTTGGCCGCGTTTCTGTTGGCGGGTATCTATCTGCCCCTGCTGGCCTTTCCCGCGCTACTCGTTGTTGCGGGCATCTCCGACTACGCCGCGTTCAATTACGCCGGTGTTAGCGACTGGTGCTTCTCTCCTGCCTACTGGTTTCTGATCCCGACCTATGCGGTGTTGTTCTATGCCGGTCGCTACTATGCGGCGCGTCATAGCCAAACTTTACGTGGGCTCGCGATGTTCTGCGTCATCGCCTTCGCCGCCACCAGCTTGGCCTTCATCCTCTCCAGCGGCAGCTTCTTTTTATTCTCCGGACGTTTTGCCGAGATGAGCGCCATGCAATACGCAAACAGCGTGGCCAAATATTTCCTGCCTTACCAAGTCAGCGCCTTCATGTACCTCGCCTTGGCAGTCGCAGTACAGATTGCCTTCAGCAATCTTAGCAAACGCATCACGCACGCTTAAATCCTCCTGCCATTTAATACACCATGAACGCTAAAACCGTCATGGTGCAGGGCACGACCTCGGACGCCGGCAAAAGCACCTTGGTCGTCGCGCTGTGCCGTTGGCTGGCGCGCCAAAATGTGCGCGTCGCGCCGTTCAAGCCACAGAATATGGCGTTGAACAGTGCCGTTACTCAAGAAGGCGGCGAAATCGGTCGTGCCCAAGCAGTACAGGCACAAGCAGCACGTGTCGCGCCGCATACCGACATGAATCCGGTGCTGCTCAAACCCAACAGCGATACTGGCGCACAAGTCATCATCCACGGCCATTCCATCGGCAATATGCACGCGGTGGATTACCACGCCTACAAGCAGACTGCACGAACCGCTGTGTTCGCCTCGCATGCACGTCTGTGCAAGCAATACCATGCCATCGTCGTGGAAGGAGCAGGCAGTCCCGCCGAGATCAATCTACGCGCGGGCGACATCGCCAATATGGGCTTCGCAGAACACGCGGATTGTCCGGTGATACTCATCGCCGACATCGACCGGGGCGGCGTGTTCGCTCATATCGTCGGCACGCTGGCATTGCTTTCAGAGTCTGAGCAGGCGCGCATTGTCGGCTTCGTCATCAACCGTTTTCGCGGTGATCTGGCTTTACTACAAGATGGTTTGGACTGGTTAGAGCAGCACACCGGCAAACCTGTCATCGGCGTTTTGCCTTATCTGCATGGCCTGCATCTGGAAGCCGAGGATGCGCTGCCGTTGTCTGCTGAAAAAGAGGCTGGGGAAAACGCTACCCGCAAGGAGCATGTCCGTGGCTATAAGGCAGCGAGCTGGCAACAACACACGCCACTGCGCGTCATTGTTCCGGTACTACCGCATATCAGCAATCACACCGACTTCGATCCGCTGCGTTTGCATCCGCAAGTGGCGTTCAGCTTCATCAGATTAGATGAAGCTATACCAACAGCCGATCTGATCATATTGCCGGGCAGCAAAGCGGTGCGTACCGATTTAGGTTGGTTG
>JAVHRA010000107.1:0-14378 GCA_036171395.1 Gallionella sp.
TAACGAAAGAGAACGACATGAAAGTTTATTACGACAAAGACGCAGACCTCTCCCTAATCAAAGGCAAGCAAGTGACCATCGTTGGATATGGCTCTCAAGGCCATGCCCATGCGCAAAATCTGCGCGATTCCGGTGTTAATGTCACTGTGGGACTGCGTAAGAGCGGTGCGTCTTGGAAGAAGGCGGAAGCGGCTGGGCTGAACGTGGCCGAAGTTGCGACCGCTGTGAAAGCTGCTGATGTTGTGATGATATTGTTGCCGGATGAGAACATCCCCGAAGTTTACAATAATGACATTGCACCTAATATCAAAGCCGGTGCAGCCTTGGCATTTGCACATGGTTTTAACGTGCACTACAACCAAGTTATTCCTCGCGCCGATATCGATGTCATCATGATTGCGCCCAAGGGGCCTGGTCATACGGTGCGTTCCGAATACCTAAAGGGTGGCGGTGTGCCCAGTCTGATCGCGGTCTATCAAGACCAATCCGGTAAGGCGCGCGATATTGCCCTCTCCTATGCTGCTGCGAACGGCGGTACCAAGGGCGGTGTTATCGAAACTAATTTCCGTGAAGAAACTGAGACAGATCTGTTCGGCGAACAGGCAGTGTTGTGCGGTGGTGCGGTTGAATTGGTCAAAGCAGGTTTCGAAACCTTGACTGAGGCAGGCTATGCGCCCGAGATGGCATACTTTGAGTGTCTGCATGAACTGAAGCTGATTGTCGATCTGATGTATGAAGGCGGTATCGCAAACATGAACTACTCTATTTCGAACAATGCCGAGTATGGCGAATATGTGACCGGCCATCGCGTGATTGCTGATCAAGCTCGAGCTGCGATGAAAGAGTGTTTAACCAACATCCAGAACGGTAACTATGCCAAGCAATTCATCTTGGAAGGCCGCACCAATTATCCCGAGATGACTGCGCGTCGTCGTTTGAATGCGGATCATCCTATCGAAAAAGTAGGTGCTCAGCTGCGCGGCATGATGCCTTGGATCGCCAAAAACAAACTGGTTGATCAGTCCAAGAACTAAAAGCATGAAGTAAAGGGAGGGGTGTGGAGAGAATGAGGCTTACCATTCTTTCTGCACCCTTTCTTTTTTGTATCTACTGAAATGACGGCAGTCGCTGCAGTGTTGTGCAATGATTTTTTCTTATCGAGCATAGAAATCGAGCTTCGCACATCATCATCTTGGCAATATTTTCTTAAAACGGTTAATCTGTACCTATGGATGAATTTAATACACGTAAACCGATGACGCTACGTAAGCACGGTATCTATTTGTTGCCCAATCTTTTCACGACTGGTGCATTGTTCGCGGGTTTTTTCGCCATCGTACAGTCTATGAATGGACGCTTTGAAGTCGCTGCAGTGGCGATTTTTATCGCCATGGTGTTGGATGGACTTGATGGTCGTGTGGCGCGACTTACCCATACACAAAGCGAGTTCGGTGCGGAGTACGACAGTCTTTCAGACATGGTTTCGTTTGGTGTCGCGCCCTCCCTTGTGGTGTATGAGTGGGCACTCAAGGGCCTGGGTAAGTGGGGCTGGTTCGCCGCATTCATTTATTGCTGTGCCACTGCTTTGCGTTTGGCGAGATTCAATACCAATATCGATATCGTCGATAAACGTTACTTTCAAGGCTTACCCAGTCCCGCAGCAGCGGCGTTGGTGGCGGGTTTTGTTTGGGTGATGTTGGATTATGGTATCAGTGGCGAAGCCGTAAGTTGGTATGCTGCGGCCATTTCGGTGTTCGCCGGATTGAGTATGGTTAGCAACTTGCCCTTTTACAGTTTTAAAGATTTCAATATGCGCAAGAGCGTGCCCTTCATCGTGATTTTTATGATTGCAATCTTCTTTTTGTTGATTTCAAGCTATCCGCCCGGTGTTTTGTTTGGCCTGTTTTTGCTGTATGCCCTGTCTGGTTTTGTGGTGTGGTTGGTGCGCAGGAGTAATAGAGCCAAGCCGATTGCATGAACTAATAAAACTGGTAATATTCTATACATGCATTTTTCTACGCACATCGCCTTGCTTCAATCCACATCCAGCCTGCTGGCTGCGCTGCTGCTGCGCGGCGCGCGCTAATTAATTATCCCCAATAATGTAAGCGCGGCGATTTTCGATAGCGCCGCAGGTTAAGTCTATTTGCAATGGAGTCTGTCATGACTAATAAATTGATAATTTTTGATACCACTTTGCGTGATGGAGAGCAGAGTCCTGGTGCGTCCATGACGCGCGAATCCAAATTACGTATCGCACGCCAGTTGGAAAAATTGGGTGTGAATGTGATTGAAGCGGGTTTTGCAGCCGCGAGCCCTGGTGATTTTGAAGCAGTAAAGGCCGTAGCTGAGTCGATTACAGGCTCGACCGTATGCTCATTGGCACGAGCCAGCGAGAATGATGTGCGACGTGCAGGAGAGGCGATAAAGCCAGCCAAGTTAGGTCGTATTCACACCTTTATCGCGACTAGTCCTATCCACATGGAGCACAAGTTGCGCATGAGCAAGGATCAGGTGATTGAGCGTGCCGTCATGTCGATCAAGACTGCGTTGGAATATACCGATGACGTCGAGTTCTCTGCCGAGGATGCAGTGCGTTCTGATATGGATTTCTTGGTTCAGGTGTTTGATGAGGTTATCAAGGCTGGTGCCAGAACCATGAATGTACCGGATACGGTGGGATACTCAATTCCCTTCGCTTGGGGAGAGCGCATGCGCCAGTTAATCGCATTGGTGCCTAACTCCAACAAAGTTATTTGGTCGACACATTGCCATAACGATCTGGGCTTGGCGGTTGCCAACTCTTTGTCTGCGGTGCTCAATGGGGCGCGACAAGTCGAGTGCACCATCAATGGCTTGGGTGAACGTGCAGGCAATGCCTCATTGGAAGAAGTTGTGATGGCCGTTAGGACGCGCCGCGACATTTTCAATTTGGAGACGAGTATCGATACCACGCAGATCGTGCCGGCATCCAAGTTGGTGTCGAGTATCACAGGTTATCCGGTTCAACCCAACAAGGCCATCGTTGGCGCGAACGCCTTTGCGCACGAATCAGGCATCCATCAGGATGGGGTGCTCAAACATCGTGAGACCTACGAGATTATGAGTGCCGAATCGGTAGGTTGGAATGCGAATAAATTGACTCTGGGTAAGTTGTCTGGGCGCAATGCTTTGCGACAACGTTTCTCTGCTTTGGATATTGAATTCGCCAGCGACGAAGCTTTCAATGCAGCATTCCAACGCTTCAAAGAATTGGCTGACCGCAAGAGTGAGATCTTCGACGAAGACTTACAAGCTTTGGTGAGCGACGAATCGATTGCGCAAGTTAGCGAGCATTACCGCCTGATATCTTTGCGTGCGCATAGCGAGACCGGTACCCTGCCTTTGGCTAAAGTTTCCATCAACATTGGTGAGCAACAACGCGATGCTGAGATGCAAGGAGGAGGGCCGGTGGATGCGACCTTCAAAGCAATCGAACATATTGTGAACAGCGGTGCCGAATTGCAGCTTTATTCGGTCAACAACATTACTAGTGGGACAGATGCGCAGGGTGAGGTGACTGTTCGTTTGGCCAGCGGTGGGCGTATCGTCAATGGTCAAGGAGCGGATACCGATATCGTTGTTGCTTCCGCTAAAGCTTATTTGAATGCATTGAACAAGCTGCACAACAACGCACAAAGAGCACATCCGCAGTTGTGATAAAAAAGTTGGTTGAGAAAATTCGCGCCCTACCGGGCGCGTTTTTCATTTTTTAGCGGCCTTCGCAGAGTGCGCTAAGCCGACTAAAGCTGCTCTGGCCTGCTGGGCATTCTGTATAGACTCGGTAAAGTCTATACGCAGGATATCGCCATCCGCACGCATATCGAAACCATCGCAATCTATACCTAGCATTGCAACATCTAACGCTGCGCGTTGATGAAGGTGCAGACAATATTGGCGCATGGTGTCGAGATGGTCGGCATTCATGTGTTCGATGACGCCGGACTCTTGCGCTATCAGTGGATAGCTGGATACCACATAGTGCTTAGTATCAACCCAATGTATCTTGCCGAAACCGCCGATGTAACGAATTGCGATAGGTCTGATGCGATAGAAGGTGAAGTCGTGCATCTGAAAATAACTTTCGGCTTCGGGGAAGTAGCGCAAAAAGCGCGTGCCGATGTCGTCGTGCTTGTCGATAGATGTGGCGTCTCCCAACAGTGTTATACGCCCCTGAGTCTGTATTTTTGCGTCGTGTTGATCGTGGGTGATGAGGCTGACGCGAGGGTTGTGCAGGATGTTTTTGGTGTGTTCGGCTAAGCCGCTAATGAGTATCACCAAGCTGCCATCGTGGTCGGTCAGGTAGGGCGTGATAGAACCAAATGGGTAACCATCGAACTTTTTGGAGTGCGTCGAAAGTGCGCCATAACGGTGGGCTCGTAACATTTTTCTGGCTGCAATGGCGTTGTTCATGTGCACCTCATCCAAGGATTTTATTTAAACTATGCGTTTAACTTAAGCGCAGACAGGGCGAGTCGTTTTCCAAGTGCGATACAAAGTTTTTTTTCCGCATCGGTGATCGGTGCGTCGCTACTCAGTCCGGCAACATGACTTGCACCATAAGGGGTGCCGCCACTTTGGGTCGTATTCAGCTCGGGTTCCGAGTAAGGCAGTCCGACGATGAGCATGCCGTGGTGTAGCAGTGGAATCATCATCGATAATAAAGTGGATTCTTGACCGCCATGCATGCTGCTACTGGAGGTGAAAAGTGCGGCTGGCTTGCCGACTAGTGCATGTTGCATCCAAAGGCTGCCCGTGCCATCCCAGAAGTATTTCATGGCTGCCGCCATATTGCCGAAGCGGGTTGGGCTACCGACAGCAAGGCCTATGCACTCGGTAAGGTCATGTAACGCTACATAAGGGGCGCCACTATCGGGTATGGCGGGTGCAGTGGCTACGCAAACACTGGAGACTTGCGGCACGGTACGTAGTCTAGCGCGCAGCCCCGGAACTTGTTCCACACCCCGTGCGATGAGTTGCGCCATTTGTTTGGTCGCACCGTGTTGGCTGTAATACAGTACGAGGATTTCTTTGTCGGTTATCATGCCGCGATTATAGGGAATGCATCACTTTATGCGGAAATTTTTGCACGATGTCTGGCGTTTGTTGCGCTTCATTGCTTTGCGCTTCAAACAGGAGCGCTGTGGTCAAGCTGCTGCCAGTCTAACCTTCACCACTTTGCTTGCGTTAGTGCCGATGATCACGATTGCCTTGACGATATTCGGAGCGTTCCCAATCTTCGAAGATTTCTCAACGGAAATAAAAAATTATTTGTTGAGTAATATGATGCCGGATAAGGCCGGCGCGATCATCACACGGTATGTGGAGCAATTCGCCGAGAGTGCGACGCGTCTCAAGACAGTCGGTATTGTCATACTGGCAGTGACTGCGATGTCAATGATGATGACCATAGACAAAACCTTTAATGTCATATGGCGCGTCACGCGCCCACGCCCCTTGCTGAAGCGATTGTTGGTTTATGCCGCCGTGCTGACCATGGCACCACTGCTGATAGGTTCCAGTCTGTCGCTGACTTCATGGTTGGTTGGCTTATCCCTAGGTTATGCCAAGCACATTCCAGTATTCGGTGTAGAGGCGCTGCATGTGTTGCCGGGACTCTTCACGGCATTGGCCTTTGCGCTACTTTTCAAGTTAGTGCCGAACCGTCATGTTCCCAGTGAGCATGCCTATATCGCGGCGCTGTTGGCTGCTTTGCTGTTTGAGGGGATGAATCAAGTTTTTGGGCACTATATTTCGCACTTCCCAACCTACAAGCTGGTGTACGGTGCATTTGCCAGCGTGCCGATCTTTTTGATGTGGATATACCTGTCATGGCTGATCATTCTGCTTGGCGCGGTCATCGCAGCCTCTTTGTCGCACTGGCGTATGCAGGATGTTGAGAATCAGCCTCCCATTGTGGATATGTTGCAGGCTATGCAGATGTTGCGTGTCATATGGTGTGGTATGAAGCAAGGTCGAGCAACGACTTTGCCGAATATGTCGCGCCAGTTAAGAGTGGGATACGACACCCTGGAGCACATCTTGCTGCGCATGGAGGGTGCGAAACTGGTACGTAAAGCAAAAGGCTATGGCTGGACACTGCTGCCCGGAGTTGAAAATATCCCAGTGACTGAGTTGTTGCAGCTGTTTGCATTGGATCGACCTGCATTGAATGTACAACGCGATGATGCCTTGAAAGCATGGCTGCTTATTGCGGTTGAAAAAATGGAACAAAACAGTGAAATCACCTTGCTTGAATTATTCACTGTCTGCCCTTGAGTGACTTGCCCATGAGGGGCTTTTACTATTTAATGCGCGACGTTATTTATCGATAAGGAAAGATTATGAAATATATCGAAAGATTGTTTGAAGGTGCATTGTGGAACAGTCGTTTTGTCATCATTACTGCCGTCATCGGGAGTTTGTTGGCGGGATTCGCAATTTTCTATATGGCGACAGTAGATGTGGTGTTTCTCTTTGAGCATGCGTTGCATTATGCGGATAACAGCCTCACGGATGAGGCGCGCAAGGTGTTACATGATCGTACCGTGTCGCATATCGTGGAAGTGGTCGACGGTTACCTACTTGCCACAGTGATGTTGATATTCTCGCTGGGCCTGTATGAACTGTTCGTGAGCGATATTGATCAGGCGCATGGCGATAGAGCCTCCAGCAAGATACTGGTGATCAATAGCTTGGACGACCTCAAGTCACGTTTAGCCAAAGTGATCTTGATGATTATGATCGTCACGCTGTTTGAAGAGGCAATCAATATGAATATTGCTACCCCATTGGACTTGGTCTACTTGGGTGCGAGCATTGCGCTGATCGCACTGGCTTTGTATCTGAGCCATGCTGCCGAGAAGGGCACGCATCAGGATGAGTCGGGACATGAGTCTGAGCACGGTCACTAGACTTATAGCTGGTGTAGTCGCTTGGTGTTGCGCCAGTGTCGTTCTGGCCGGTGATTTCAAGTTAACAGATCTGCAAGGGCATACCCATCGTCTTGCGTCATATCAGGGCAAGTGGGTACTGGTTAATTATTGGGCTACTTGGTGCTCCCCTTGTCTGACCGAGATTCCCGAGTTAAATAGCTTAAGGGATGCTCATCCGAATCTGATCGTGCTGGGTATCGCGATGCAATCAGGTTCAACCGCCAAAGTGACTGAATTTGTCGCAGCACATGATATGCGTTATCCCATCGTGATCGGTACGCGCGACATCGTCACAGAGGTGAGTACTGCCGCAATCGGGAAAGATAAAGGTTTGGAGGTGTTGCCTACCACGCTCATGTTCGGGCCTAACGGCGAATTGGCCTACGAAAAAGTGGGTAGCATCGACGCGCAATCGATAGCGCATTTCCTGCAGCAGGCTAGTTTGCCGCGATGATTTTAGTGATGGTGGGGCGGGGCAACGCCCAGTGATTGTGCCAAGCGGCCCTAACTAGATTGGGATATTCAGGTTTACCCAGACTCCCGTTGTAACGTCCCAAGGCGCGGAATAGGTCGCCTTTTTCAATGTCTAGATAGTGCCTGAGTATGGTGCAGCCATAACGCAGGTTGATACGCAGGTGGAACAAATTTTGTTCGTTGGTGCCAATTTCCTTCACCCAGAATGGCATGACTTGCATATAGCCGCGTGCACCGACACTGGATACTGCGTACTTCTTGAAACCACTTTCTACTTCTATCAAACCCAGTACGAGTTCCGGATCTAGCCCTGCACGCGTGGCTTCGTAATGGACAGTTTTCAGCAGGTCTATTCTTTCATCCGCATCCGGCACACGTTTGGCTAGTCGTCGCGACATTTTACTCAGCCAAGAATCTGCCTCGTATTGGGTGGCGAAGGCCAGCTTAGGGGCAGCCTGATCCGACACGCTACGTTGCAATACCGCACGCACACTGGCCGATAGCGGAGAGTAGACTTGTCCGCCAGCAAATACATCGCCGGCGCAAGCCATCAACGCCATACCTGAAAGTATGGATAAGAGCGCCGTCAGTTTTTTGAATGTCAGTTGCATACTTTTGATTTTACGAGCTCTACCACGTTTTGCAATGCTATTGACTGAGCGCCACTGTCACGACGGCCCTGATATTCCACCAGGCCATCCTTCAAACCTCGGTCACCGACTACGACGCGATGCGGGATACCAATTAACTCCATATCCGCAAACATCACACCCGGACGTTCGTCGCGGTCGTCCAACAACACTTCGATACCTGCCGCTTGCAAGTCACCATAGAGTTGCTCGACTGCATTGCGCACCGCCTCGCTCTTACCCATGCCGATCGGCACGATGGCCACTTGGAAGGGAGCGATTGCAGTAGGGAAGCAAATGCCGCGCTCATCGAAATTCTGCTCTATTGCAGCCGCCACGATGCGCGAAACACCGATGCCATAACAGCCCATTTCGATGACTTGTGCTTTGCCTTGTGCGTCCAGATAAGTCGCCTTGAGTGCTTCTGCATACTTGGTACGCAGTTGGAAGATGTGGCCGACTTCAATGCCGCGACACAGTTCCAGCGTACCCTTGCCATCCGGAGAGGCATCACCGGCAATCACGTTGCGGATGTCTGCGACTAAGTCGGCTTCGGCTAAGTCACGCCCCCAATTCACACCTGCGGTATGGAATTTTGGTTTGTTCGCACCCACCACGAAATCGCTCATCGCAGCGACGGTGTGGTCAGCTATGACGCGCACTTTGCTACGGTCGATGCCTACTGGGCCAAGAAAGCCTGCGGGACAATTAAAGAAAGTTCGCAATTCGTCTTCACGGGCAAAGCGGAAGTCGCTAAGACCGGCAATCTTGCTGACTTTCACTTCGTTCAGAGAGTGATCGCCGCGCAACAGCATGAGGTGCAATTTATCCTCGGCTACCAGCGCGAGTAGTTTGACGGTACGTTGCAATGGGATGCCCAGTAGTTCGGCAACTTGTTCGCAAGTGGTCTGCTTGGGAGTGTCTACATCGCGCATCGCCTCTGTCGCCGCTGCGCGAGGAAAACTTGGCGGGAGGGCCGCAGCCAATTCCACGTTAGCCGCGTAATCGGAGGTCGGACAGAACGCCAAGCCGTCCTCGCCCGAATCGGCCAGCACATGAAACTCATGTGAGCCAGAGCCGCCGATGGCACCCGTGTCGGCAGCGACCGCGCGAAACTGCAAGCCCAGACGGGTGAAGATACGACTATAGGTTTCGTACATGACTTTATAGGTCTGCTCTAGGCTGGCGAAGTCGGCATGAAATGAATAAGCGTCCTTCATCAGGAATTCACGCGCGCGCATCACACCGAAACGCGGGCGTACTTCATCGCGGAACTTGGTCTGGATCTGGTAGAAGTTGACTGGCATCTGGCGATAGCTCTTGATCTCGCGGCGCGCGAGGTCGGTGATGACTTCCTCATGGGTGGGGCCGAAGCAGAACAGGTTGTTGTGTCGGTCAGTGATTTTGAGCATCTGCGGACCGAATACTTCCCACCTTCCCGTCTCTTGCCACAGCTCGGCTGGTTGTACCGCAGGCATCAGCAATTCGATTGCGCCACTGCGGTTCATTTCTTCGCGCACGATGGCTTCGACTTTACGCAGCGCACGCAAGCCTATCGGCATCCAAGTGTATAAGCCATTGGCTAACTTCTTGATATAACCTGCGCGCACCATTAGTTTATGGCTAGGCAACTCGGCTTCGGCGGGGGCTTCTTTTTGGGTGCTGATGAAAAATTGGGAAACACGCATGATTCTGGCATCACTAGGTAAAAAATGAGGGCGCGATTCTACCGTGAATGCAGACGACTCGGTATCTTTGCCGTGGATGCGCTTTCCATATATGACGAAGTATGAAAGAATCCGCGCATTGAAATTTAACGAATAGAGTTGCAAATGATAGACCGAGACGGCTATAGACCGAATGTCGGCATCATCATCACCAATGATAAGAACCAAGTGTTCTGGGCGAAGCGGGTAAAGCAACATGCATGGCAGTTTCCACAGGGCGGTATCCAGCACGGAGAAAATCCTGAACAGGCCATGTACCGCGAGTTGCATGAGGAAGTCGGTTTGTTACCAGAGCATGTCAAGATACTCGGACGCACCCGTGAATGGATGCGTTACGATGTTCCGCAAAGCTGGAGCAAGCGTGATTCGCGTGGCATATACCGTGGTCAGAAACAGATATGGTTCTTGTTACGACTGATGGGTCGTGATTGTGACGTGTGCCTCAGGGCATGCGGGCATCCTGAGTTTGATGCTTGGCGCTGGAATGATTACTGGCTGGACATTAACGCCGTGATTGAGTTTAAGCGGGAAGTGTATACGCAGGCGTTGAATGAGTTGGTGCGTTTCTTGCCCGATATCACGAAACATCACCCTCGATGAATGATTGCTGAATGAATTAAATATACATCCTAAGGAGTTTCAACTATGACTAAAGAATACGCAGCATTGAAATCCACACCACTCATGACCGGCGCAAGTTTCGTGCGTCCTGTACAGAGCTTGCCAGCGCGCGTCAAACTGTCTAGTCCAGCGATGGATGTGATGACAGATTTGACTAAAGTTTCCGTTGTTAGTGTGCGAGCTAAAACTTCCATGGATAAGGCCAATGCCAAGATGATCCGTTATGGTGTTCGTCTGCTGTTGGTGTTGGATGATAACGATCAAGTTGCCGGTCTGCTGACTGCTGCTGATGTGTTGGGTGAGAAGCCGATGCACTTCCTGCAGAATATGGGCGGTACACATGCCGACATTCTGGTGCGCGACATCATGACTACACAGCGCGAATTGGAAGTGTTGAACATCGCAGATATACACTCAGCCTCTGTAGGTAACGTCGTTTCCTTCCTCAAAAAATCCAACAGACAACACGCTTTGGTGGTTGAACAATCCGCCGATGGCAAGCAGTACGTATGTGGCTTGTTCTCTTTGACCCAAATTGCACGTCAATTGGGCGCAGAGATTCAGACCTTCGAATTGGCACGCACTTTTGCCGAGATCGAAGCAGTCATTGCGCAGGGTTAATCTGCCTCACCTAACTTAAAGCCAAAGGACGTTCATGAGCTTATTGCGTTTAGCCGCTGTTGCGGTTGTCGGTATGCTGACGTTGACTGCCTGTTCGACGCCAGTTAATGCTCCCAAAGCTGGCATGTTTGATAGCGACAATGCCCTGCATTACAAGCCGACAGCCTTTAGTAGTAAGTCCGGCAGCGAGAATGGTATTGCGATTCTCGTCACTCCTTACGCCGACAATCGCGCAGATTTGGATCCTCATCATTTGGGCGAGATAACAGCGCGAGTCATCGGTTTGACGGGACACGGTTTGATGGTGGATCGTTCGGTCGCCGATATCGCTACTGATTTTTACCAACGGCGTTTCCAAGCTGCGGGCTATATTGTGGTTGACGCTGCTTCGACCGTTAAGCCGGCTTTTGAACTATCGGGCGTTGTCAGGCGGCTCATGGTGAACAGCAAAAACAGGGATGAAGTTGATATTGCCATCGAAACATCTCTCAAGGATGTTGCTACAGGTAAAGTCATCTGGTCTGCGTTAGTGACTGAAAAGGGCGACCGTTTCGCGGGTGTGGCCGGCAACTCCAAAGACGATTTGGTCGCCTACCTGAACCGTTCATTGGGTGTGGTGGCCAGCAAAACGGTAGACGCGGTGAACGCATTGTTGATGGCATCTTATCCGCAGTTGTTTAATCTGACGCCGGGAACCAAGACCATCGACGGTGTGACGGTTTATTCGGCACCCTTGACGCCAGCTCCAGTCGCACCCGTTGTTGTACCTGCTGCTGCGGTGGTTGCAGCGGTGCCCGCTACGGTAACCGGCACGCTGATGTTGAGTGGCAAGCCGGCGCGAGCCAAGGTGCGTTTAGATGGCGTGTATTTTGGTTTGATACCGCTGCGTACCGAATTACCTACCGGTATTCATGAAGTCGAAGTGCAAGCAGTTGGATATAAGTCTTACAGTGAAAAAGTATCGATTCGCAAGGGCGAGGTTACTGAGATGGACGTGTCACTCAAGCACTAAGTATTGCAGCAACGTGCAATATAAAAGACCCGCTTCGGCGGGTCTTTTATATTGCTCACCAACATTAACGTGTTTGATGCTCGACGCAGACCCAGTCAGCTAACTGCTGCAATATCATCTCGACTTCACCAAGTGCGGGTGCGATGTGAAAAATAAGTTGGGGGTGTCTTGCGCGTATTTCGGCTACGAGTCTAGGGAGATCCTGTTTGAGGTGCCCGCCACGCGCTAAGAACATCGGGATCAGTGTGATGTTCTGTGTCCCTTGCTGCGCCAGAGTGTCGACTGCATCAGTTAGCTTGGGTTGCATCAGTTCCAGAAATGCCAACACTACCGGTGTATCCGGTTGGCGGTTGCGCACTAGTGTTGCTATCTCGTCAAACGGTAATGCCCACTCTGGATCGCGTGCACCATGGGCAAACAAAATGATGGCGGATGACATCAGTGCTTGCCGGTACTGCCGAAGCCACCTGTGCCGCGTTCGCTTAAGGGGAAATCACTGACGATGTTGAACTGCGCTTGCATCACCGGCACGATAACCAACTGCGCCATGCGCTCCATGGGCATCAGAGTGAAAGGAATCTGACTACGGTTCCACAACGAAACGAAAATCTGCCCCTGATAATCCGAATCAATCAAGCCGACCAGATTGCCCAGCACCAAGCCATGCTTATGACCAAGGCCTGAGCGTGGCAATATCATCGCCGCATAACCGGGGTTGGCAAGATGCAGCGCGATGCCACTCGGTATAAGTTCGCATTGTTTGGGCTGTATGACCATCGCATGGTCGATACAGGCGCGCAGGTCGATGCCTGCAGAACCACTGGTTGCGTAGCTGGGCATGTTCTCATGCAAACGTGGATCCAGAACTTTGACATCGACTTTCAAGTGTTTCATTGTTTCTCTCCAAGAAAACGCAGTGCGATTTGTTGCATGAGCAAACGAGCGAGATGGATTTTTTCGCCGCGTGGTAAG
Organism: Gallionella sp.; assembly: GCA_036171395.1. Classification (GTDB taxonomy): domain Bacteria; phylum Pseudomonadota; class Gammaproteobacteria; order Burkholderiales; family Gallionellaceae; genus Gallionella. The sequence goes on from JAVHRA010000107.1 coordinate 13,031, forward strand.
GGATGGCTGCCTTGCGCGTCGAACAAGACCAACTCGTTCTCGTCACTGCCGATGGCATGCTGCGCGATGTTGCCGACTAACAGGGGCAATTTTTTCGCGCGTCGTTTGGCTTCGGCATATTCGTAAAGATTCTCACTCTCAGCCGCGAATCCCACGCAGTAAGGTGGTTGTGGGCGTGCCGCGACTAACGCGAGGATGTCAGGATTAGGAATCATCTCTAGCGTGAGTGGCGCATGGTCTTTTTTAATTTTGTGCTCACTTACTTGTGCGACGCGGTAGTCGGCCACGGCCGCCACCGCGATAAAAATCGCGCAGGATTCGACCTGTTGTTGTACTGCTTCCAGCATCTGTGCTGCACTGCTGACAGAAATCACTTGGGCGCCGGCGGGTGGCGTCAGGGCAGTCGGCCCCGACACCAGCGTGACGTTGGCGCCAAGTCTGATTGCCGCCTGTGCAATGGCATAACCCATCTTGCCCGAGCTGCGATTGGTGATGCCGCGCACCGCATCGATGGCTTCATAAGTCGGGCCGGCTGTGATGAGGATATTCACACCCTGTAAGCGCAACTTCTCAGTGCTACTAGTCGCTTGTTGTTCTTTGAGTAGCGCGACGATATCAGCGGCCAACACGGCGGCTTCCAGCATGCGTCCCATACCCTCTTCACCGCAGGCCTGTATGCCGCTATCCGGCCCCAATATCAGTACGCCATCCTTGCGCAACTGTGCGATGTTGCGTTGCGTCGCCGCACTCAGCCACATCTCACGGTTCATTGCGGGGGCGATTATCAGAGGACAGTTACGCGCCAGACACAGGGTAGATAGCAGGTCGTCCGCCAGTCCGTGTGCCAGCTTGGCGATAAAGTCGGCGCTTGCAGGGGCAATTACGATGGCATCGGCGGCCCGACTCAGATTGATATGCGCCATGCTGTTCGGCATGCTCGCATCCCATTGGTCGGTGTACACCGGCTTACCGGACAAGCCCTGCATGGTGGTGGTGGTAATGAAATGTGTGGCCGCTTCCGTCATCGCCACCTGCACCGACATGCCGCGTTTGGAGAGCAGACGCAGCAACTCTGCCGCCTTGTAAGCCGCGATGCCGCCGGTGATACCCAGCAAAAGATTGATAGGCGCGATGCGCTGTTGGTTTGCTTGTTCCATAATGACGCGCATCTTACAAGATAATGCATAGCGGGTGACCATCGTGTGCAGCGCAACATGCGATGTGGTCAGTAGCAACGGGCGTAGGAGAAAACGATGTCCATCACAGATTGGCCTGAGGGCGAGCGGCCCCGCGAGAAATTATTGCAAAAAGGCGCTGCGGCTTTGTCCGATGCGGAATTGCTGGCGAT
>JAVHRA010000108.1:0-14378 GCA_036171395.1 Gallionella sp.
AGTGACGAAGGGGGGTAACACGCGCAGTAATCGAACTGCCTGCTCTATGCTCACATGACGTGGACTACGTTCGTAAAACACCAAGCCTATGGCATCGGCTCCACTTTTAGCTACCGCCAGCACATCCTGTTCGCGGGTCAGTCCGCATATTTTGACACGGGTCATTTGCTAGTCGTCCGGTTGGTTTCCAATTGTGGCAAGCCCCATTTGGCTTCGTATTGTATGTGGCGCAAGTATAAGCCATCCGGTGCGAAGGTCGGCGCAGCCAGTCGGCGGTCACGTCCCGCCAGCACCTCGCCCAGCCACGCTGGTGGATACTTGCCTTTACCCACATACACTAAGCAGCCGACAATATTGCGCACCATGTGATGCAAGAAAGCATCCGCGCTTACATCAAACACCAGCATATCGCCTTCGCGCTGAATATCCAGACTACGCAGAGTTTTGATCGGCGATTTGGCCTGACACTCTGCCGCACGCAAGGCACTGAAGTCGTGCGTGCCAATCAGATATTGCGCCGCCGCGCGCATGGCTTGCACATCCAAAGGCAGATGATACCAACCGACTTTCCCTGCATGTAAGGCCGTGCGGGTGGAACGGTTCAGTAGCAAATAGCGATAGCTACGCCCTTCTGCGGAAAAGCGCGCATGAAATTCTGCGGCTACTGGATGTGCCCAGCGCACCACGATACTGCGCGGTAAAACGGCATTCACGCCACGCACCCAAGCCTGCAAAGGACGCGGCACCTGTGTATCAAAATGCACCACCTGCTCTAAACCATGTACTCCCGTATCCGTGCGGCCAGCGGCACTGACCACGATAGGGCTGGCGGCAATCTCGGTCAGTGCCGCTTGCAAAGTATCCTGCACAGTTGCCACACCAGACTGACTCTGCCAACCGCAGTAGTGGCTGCCGTCATACTCTATGCCCAAGGCTATCCTCATTTCAGTATCAGCCCCAATATCATCGTTCCTAATAATCCTGCCAGTGCGACATCGCGGCTAGTCCAGCGATGCACAGGCAATACTATGTGCTGTAGCGTCACAGCATTGGTATCGAACAAGCCCTGCAACGCATCTTGCCAGCGTGCTGGACTGCGCATCATTGCGACCTCTGCATAGTGCAAAGTCAGCGCCAGACGTATGGCACATCGCTCACGCGACACTCCCACGTAACGCAGCGGTGCAAACAAGCTGTATAGCCCCGAGATTAGCTCCAGCCTATGCAATCTATCCAACAGTAGCGCCAGGCTGGCGAGCGCCGCAACTAAGCGCAACAACTGTGCAGCACCATCTTGCAAGCCCTCATACACAGGACTCCATAGACCCAACTGCGGAATCAAGGCCGCACCGGGGGTACTGTAAGCATAGATGCACAGCAGCGACACCATGATCCAGCGTGTACGCCTTATCAGTTGTACTAATTTCCGTCCCGCCATCCAGCCGCCGAACAGTAATGCCAATGCAGCCAACACCAGCAACACGGGGAACTGCGCGCGCTGCAGCAAGGTGACGAATACACACCACATCAATATCAGCAGTGCGGGATGTACGAACATGGTCTACTCCAAAAAAAACGGCAGCCCATACGAGCTGCCGCCAATTACGTTCAATCGCATCAACCGAGTTGCTTCAATATCTCTTTAGCTGCCGCACGTTGCTCGGCATCACCTTCTTTCAAGACTTCCTCGAGTATCTCCTTGGCACCACCAGCATCCCCCATCTCTTGATAGGCCTTTGCCAAGTCCAACTTGGTCGCCACCTCATGCCACTGCGGGCTATCTACAGCGGGTTCTGTTGCTGCGGGTTTAACCTCGTCTAGATCCAAGCTGATATTGCCCAGATCGAACTCGGTAGGTTTCGCCGCCGCTGCTTTAGGTGCATCTATCGGGAAATCCAGCGTAAAAGGCATATCGTCTGTTTCGGATTTAGCTTCTTCGACTTTTGCGGCAAGCATCTTGGGATGAGTAGCCGTAATATCGAACACCAGATCATCCAAGTTAGGCAGGCTTTCCGACTTGGCAGTGACAGGATCTATTTTGCTATGCGCTTCGGTGACATCAAAATCCATGCTCTCAGGCGCAGCAGGCATGGAAGGATTAGTCGCAGTCACATCGAAGTCCATCACAGGATTCTTCGCCGCAGCCAGCTCTTCCGGTGTAAACACCACCGTCTTAGCGTTCTCTGGTGTCTCTTGATCAGCGGATTCTGGCTTGCGTGTCAGCGTCTTGGTGGTCAGATCGACTGGTGCGGACATCGCCACAGTCTGCATCGTTGCACTATCGGAATCTTCCACCTTGGCTTCGCCGCCATACAGGCTGTTCTTGGCATCGATCTTGCGGCCCATCTCGGCGATCTGCATCCAAGTTTGATCGTCGCTACTTGCCTTCATAGGCGCAGCAATGCCTTCAAAGGATTTAGCATCTTTGCGTGTCGCATAAATTTCCAACAGCTTGAGCTTGATCGGTGTCTTGTTGGCAGAAGTTTGCAATGCCTCTTTGAGTATTTCCTCCGCCTGCACATCACGACCAAAGCTCAGGAACAAATCAGCTTCGCTGATCGGATCATCATCACTGGCAGCCAGTGACTGCGTGCTACCGGCTTGAATAGTGAAATCACCCGTATCTGGAGACGGTACAACTGGCGCCGCGATACGACTGGTCGTCGAGCCAAAATCTTCGCTCATGGCGGGTTTAGCGACGGTCACCGCCTTAGGCGTACTCTTGCGGCGTACCAATGCAAAGGCCAAACCACCCAATCCTAACAAGGCTGCCGCACCACCTCCCAGATACAGCGGGTCGGCCAACAACGAATCTATGAAAGAGGTCTCTGCGACAACCGGTTTTGGCTGCGGCTTAGGCGTAGGCTGGACTGCGCTGGCAGCATCAACAGCAGAGACTGCCGCAACGCCTGATACGGCGGCGACAGCTGACACCGCGCTAACTTCCGATGCAACTATAACGGCGGAAGCAGCCGTTACAGCGGATACCGCAACTGGTGCGCTCGCCGCATTCGCCAATGCAGCAGCTTGGGTTTTCAATTCAGCCAAGCGTTTCATGTCTTGCAGATTTTTTTCCAATATGGCGGCACGCGTGCGTTCTTCCTCTGCTGCCTTAGCTTTGGCGATCGCTTCTTCCTGCGCTGCGTTCTTACTGTCTTGACTGGTGGCCTTGCCGGTGGCAGCGATCTTATCGTTCACCGCATCACCCTTGGACAGTTTCAACACTTCCTTGGCGCCATCTTTGGCTACCGGTGTTTTATCCGCCACTGTGCTGCTGATCTTGCCTGCGCTGACTTGCTGAGCTTCATGATGTTCAGTGCTGATGCTAGGCGCACTAGCCATCTTTTGACGATATGCATTCCAATCGCCTACTTGTGCATGTATCTCTTTCTTCGCCTCTGCTTGTTCGACTGCCGCCAACTCTTGCGCGTCGGGCAGACGCAAGATCTTGCCCGTCTTGATGCGGTTCATATTCTTCGCATCAAACTGATCGGCATTGGCCCGATATAAAGCTACCAACATCCGCTCTAGACTGACACCCTCGGCGCTGTTTGCTGCTGCAATTTTGCTCAAGGTATCGCCACGCTGCACCTTGACCTCACCCGTTTTTACAGTGCCGGGCAGGCTTGCTGCTTTAGTCACTTTCGCGGCTTTAGCTGATACAGCTTGCGTTGCTTTGTCCGGCTGAGGTGCAGGCTCCATAGGCTGGCTGCTCACTCGCTCGCTACCAGCGACAGGCTCAGTTGCGATCTCTACCATCTGCTCTTCCGCAGCAGATGGAGCCGCTTGAACCACTGGCGCAACCACCACCGGCGCGGCTGCTGGCGCTACTGTTTGCACCGGCGCCGGTGCCGGTTGTTCGGCTTGATAACCGACCGGATCTAGCAGGAAGGTAAACTCACGCACCAGCTTGCCGGATGCCCAGCTCAGCTCTACCAACAGGCTTACAAAGGGATCATTGATTTCTTTGCTGCTGGTCGCATGAATATAAGATTCACCGTTGGCACGGCTTTCTATCGTGAATTTGAATTTATTGCCGTAAGGATAATCCAAGCCGGCCAACTTATAGGCTTCTGGTGTCGCTAAGCGCGCCACCAAGCTGGATTTTTCAGCTTTAGTGACAGAAAGCAACTCAATATCTGCCTTAAGTGGCTGACCCAATGCAGAAACCACGTTGATTCCACCTACACCCGCTGCAGATGCTTGTGCCGACCAAGTTATCGCCGCGACCCCGAGTAGCTTCAATAGTGATTTATTCACGCTATCACCTTCATCTTATTTATTGGACAATTAAATTAACATCAAAGAGTTATCTGCACAAGCTAATAATCTTGTTTACCCTACGGTTCTAACTAGGCAATAAGACCCTTATTTTTTAGCAGTATACGTAACATACGACGCAACGGCTCTGCTGCACCCCATAACAACTGGTCGCCACACACGAAAGCGCTGATGTACTCAGGACCCAACTCCATCTTGCGCACACGACCTACTGCGATGTCCAGCTTGCCGGTCACTGCAACCGGAGTGAGCTCACGCACACTGATGCTGCGCTCATTAGGTATGAACTTAACCCAAGGATTACCAGCTTGGATCAGCGCTTCGATCTCACTCAACGGTAAATCTTTGTTGAGCTTGATAGTCAAGGCCAGACTATGGCAACGCATCGCCCCGATACGCACACACAGCCCGTCCACTGGAATACGTTTGCTAGTACCCAATATTTTGTTGACCTCAGCTTGTCCTTTCCACTCTTCCTTGGACTGACCGTTATCGAGTTGCTTGTCTATCCAAGGAATCAAACTTCCTGCCAGTGGCGCACCAAAATTTTCAGTGGGCATATCAGACGAACGCATCTTCTCTGCCAAGCGACGGTCGATTTCTAGAATCGGTGATTTTGGATCGGCCAACAGATCGGCTACCGACGCATGCGCCACGCCCATCTGATTGAGCAACTCACGCATGTTCTGCGCGCCCGCACCGGATGCAGCCTGATAAGTCATGGACGAAACCCATTCCACCAAACCCGCATGGAACAAGCCACCCAACCCCATCAACAAGATGCTGTTAGTACAGTTGCCGCCGATGAAATTGTTACCGCCACTCGCCAACGCGCGCTGGATGAGATCGTGATTGACCGGATCGAGCACGATCACCGCATCGTTTTCCATGCGCAAAGTTGATGCCGCGTCTATCCAATAACCCTGCCATCCTGCCGCGCGCAATTTGGGGAATATCTCAGTTGTGTAATCACCGCCCTGACAAGAGATGATGGTATCCATCGCCAACAACGCGGACAGATCGTTCGCGTCTTTCAATGGCACGCCACGACCTTCGGCAGGCGCTACGCCGCCCACATTTGAAGTAGTGAAGAACACCGCATCGATGTGGTCAAAATCTTTCTCCTCACGCATACGCTGCATAAGTACCGAACCCACCATCCCGCGCCAACCGATTAAACCTACCTTCATGACTCTATCCTTGTATTTACAGTGCGGCGACGACTGCCGAGCCCATCGCCGCGCAACCGATCTTTTGCATACCCGCTTCGGCGATGTCACCAGTGCGCGAGCCTTGTTGCAGGGTCTTGCGTACTGCCGCTTCGATACGCTGCGCAACGTCTTCGCGCGCAAAAGTGTAGCGCATCATCATCGCCACAGACAGGATGGTCGCCAATGGATTGGCGATGTCTTTGCCCGCGATATCCGGTGCGGAACCGTGGCAAGGCTCGTACAAACCCTTGTTATTAGAATCCAGTGAAGCAGAAGGCAACATACCGATAGAACCCGTCAACATGGACGCTTCATCGGACAGAATGTCACCGAAGATGTTGCCGGTGAGAATCACATCAAACTGCTTGGGAGCACGCACCAACTGCATCGCAGCGTTATCCACATACATATGCGACAACTCAACTTGCGGATACTCCTTGGCCACATCCATGACGATCTCGCGCCAGAACATGCTGGTATCGAGCACGTTGGCCTTGTCCACCGAGCACATCTTCTTGCCGCGTTTCATCGCGATATTGAAACCCACATGCGCGACGCGACGCACTTCAGATTCGCTGTAATGCATGGTATCAAAGCCTTGACGCTCACCATTGTCGAGTGTGCGTATGCCGCGCGGCTGACCAAAATAAATATCGCCAGTGAGTTCGCGCAGAATCATGATATCCAGACCGGACACCAAGTCGGGCTTGAGACTCGACGAGTTGACCAACTCGGGATAAACCAGCGCCGGACGCAGATTTGCGAACAGACCCAAGCCCTTGCGGATACGCAACAGACCTTGCTCAGGACGCATAGGGCGAGGCAGGTTGTCGTATTGATAACCACCGACTGCACCTAACAACACCGCATCAGCTTCCTTAGCAAGTTTTTCTGTCGCAGCGGGGAATGGATCTCCGACTGCGTCATAACCCGCGCCGCCCAGATGACCATATTCCATCTCTATCTTCAAACCGTCGCTACGCAACGCTTCCAACACCTTCACCGCCTGAGCGACAATCTCTGTGCCGATGCCGTCACCGGGCAATACTGCAATCTTCATATCTAAATCCCTAACAAGTCAAAATGCGGCGAGTGCTAAGTATCAAGCAGCGAGTTAAACCACACCACCACGCATTACTTACAACTCACCACTTACCATTACAAAATCATAACCAGGGTTGTGCCGCGAGATGTTTCGCCTCATACGTCTTGATGTCCGCCACATGTTGCAAAGTCAGGCCGATATCGTCCAAGCCGTTCAGCAGACAATGCTTGCGATGACCATCAACCTCGAAGGCATACACCGTACCGTCCGGCGTAGTGATGCGCTGCTGTTGCAGATCGATTTGCAGCTTATAACCGGGCACCGCGACCACCGCTTTGAACAAAGCATCTACCTTGTCCGCATCCAGTTTGATCGGCAACACACCGTTCTTAAAACAGTTGTTAAAGAAAATATCGGCGAAACTCGGTGCGATGATGACGCACAAGCCGTAGTCTTCCAGCGCCCAAGGCGCGTGTTCGCGCGACGAACCGCAACCGAAATTTTCGCGTGCCAACAATACCTGGGCGCCCTGATAGCGAGCTTGATTCAGCACGAACTCGGGATTGAGTGGACGCTTGCTGTTATCCATGCCCGGTTCGCCGTGGTCCAGATAACGCCATTCATCAAAAGCATTCGGGCCGAAACCGGAACGCTTGATGGATTTCAAGAACTGCTTGGGGATGATGGCATCGGTATCAACGTTGGCTCTATCCAAAGGAGCGACCAAACCATTCAACAATGTAAATTTTTTCATTTTGACTCTGATGCTTTCTCTAATTTTTCGCCGCCTTTTTGCATCTTCTTGCCGACCCACTCACCAGCTTTCTGAACACCATGAACGGCTGCTTCGCCACCCTTCTGGATGCTGCGCCCAGCTGCTTCGCCGCCCTTTTTCACGCTTTCGCCGATGCGCGCCGGCACGCTTTTCTCACCGCTTGCAGGTGCAGCTTCGTCACCCGCCACTACGTTTTGCAGCGTAGCGACACTCAGCAGCAACACCATGAATAATCGTTTCATAACAGCACTCCTAGTGACTGACATCCACAAAATGTCCCGCAATCGCAGCAGCAGCAGCCATCTCGGGACTGACCAGATGCGTGCGCCCACCCTGCCCTTGGCGACCCTCGAAGTTGCGGTTCGATGTCGAAGCGCAACGCTCACCGGAGGACAATCTGTCATCGTTCATCGCCAGACACATAGAGCAACCCGGATCGCGCCACTCGAAACCCGCCGCGATGAAAATCTTGTCCAGACCTTCCTGTTCGGCCTGCAACTTCACCAGACCGGAGCCGGGCACTACCATCGCCAGCATGACATTGGCGGCGACCTGTTTGCCCTTCGCCACTGCTGCCGCAGCACGCATATCTTCAATACGCCCGTTGGTACATGAGCCGATAAACACTTTGTCGATCTTGATCTCGGTGATGGGCGTGTTGGCCTGCAAGCCCATATAAGCCAGCGCGCGCTCCATGTCGCTGCGCTTGCTTGCATCGCTCAACTTGGCCGGATCGGGCACGCGCCCGTCCACCGCCACCACCATTTCAGGCGACGTACCCCAAGTCACTTGCGGCTTGATCTGCGCAGCATCCAACGCCAGCGTCGCATCGAACTTCGCGCCCGCATCGCTGTGCAGGGTGCGCCAGTAGGTGACAGCCTGATCCCATTGCGCACCTTGCGGCGCGTAAGGGCGACCTTGCAAGTAAGCGAAGGTCACCTCGTCCGCAGCGATCATGCCGGCGCGCGCACCCGCCTCGATCGCCATATTGCACAAGGTCATACGGCCTTCCATACTCAAAGCTCGGATAGTTTCTCCACCGAACTCGATAGCGTAGCCAGTACCACCGGCTGTGCCAATCCTGCCGATCACCGCCAAGGCGATGTCTTTGGCGGTCACGCCCTTATGTAGCTTGCCGTCCACTTTGACCAGCATGGCTTTAGATTTTTTCGCCACTAGACATTGCGTCGCCATCACGTGTTCGACTTCAGATGTGCCTATGCCGTGCGCCAATGCCGCGAATGCGCCATGAGTGCTGGTATGCGAGTCGCCGCATACCACAGTCATACCGGGCAGAGTCGCGCCTTGCTCGGGTCCCATCACATGCACCACACCTTGACGGATGTCGCCCATCTTGAATTCGGTGATACCGTACTCGCTACAGTTCGCATCCAGCGTTTCGACTTGCAAGCGCGATACTGGATCAGTGATACCGGCGGCACGATTGGTCGTCGGTACGTTGTGGTCCGGCACAGCCAGCATGGACGCGATACGCCAAGGCTTACGCTTGGCCAACTTCAGACCCTCAAAGGCTTGCGGGCTGGTGACTTCATGCACGAGTTGACGATCGATATAAATCAACGCAGTGCCATCGGCTTCCTGCCGCACCACATGCGTATCCCAGAGTTTGTCGTATAAAGTTTTTGAGCTCATCTTTTAAGTATTCCTAATTAAGCGCGCGATTATGCCACAGCAAGACCCCATTCAGCCAAGCCTAGCCTAGTTGAGGTGTGCTGACTGGCGCTACCAGCGCGTATTCCAGACTATCCGAGAGGGCGTGCCAACTGGCTTCTATGATGTTGGCGCTCGCTCCCACGGTGGTCCATACCTTGCCTCCGCCTTGGAAGGTGATCAGCACGCGTATCTGCGCCGAAGTACCGTTGGCACTATCCAAGATGCGCACCTTGTAGTCGATCAAACGCACCAATTTCAAGGCGGGATAAACCCCTTCCAAGGCGCTGCGCAATGCCGACGAAAGTGCATTGACCGGGCCATTGCCTTCCGCTGCGACGAACTTCACTTCGCCATTCACCTTGACCTTGACGGTCGCTTCCGACAACAAGCCGCGACTCTGGCGACGCTCGGTGACAACAAAATAATCGATCAACTCGAAAGGCCGCACATAGTCGCTGCGCAAGCGGTGCAACATCAGCTCTACGCTGGCCTCGGCCGCTTCGAAGGTAAAACCCTCATGCTCAAGCTGTTTGATGTCATTCAGCACACGCTGCGCGTCATCGTTATTCAGATCGATGCCTAACGCTTGCGCGTTGAGCTGAATGTTGCCGCGTCCAGACAACTCCGAGACCACCGAGCGCATCTCGTTGCCCACCAAGGCAGGATCGATATGCTGATAAGTGTCGGGCGACTTTAATATTGCAGCCACATGAATACCGCCCTTGTGCGCAAAGGCACTGTGACCGATATAGGGCGCGTGATTGTAGTGCTTGAGATTGACCACCTCGGCAACGTAATGCGAGAGCGCAGTCAGCTCGCGCAACTGCTCCGCCGAGATCGCTTGCTTGCCCATCTTGAGTTGCAGATTGGGGATGATGGTGGTGAGGTTGGCATTGCCGACACGCTCGCCGTAGCCGTTGATGGTGCCCTGTACCTGAGTGCAACCGCCGCGTACCGCAGACAGCGTATTGGATACACCACAGCCGCTGTCGTTGTGGCAGTGCACACCCAATGGCGTGCGTATCTGCTTACCCACTTCGCGCACAATCTCTTCTACTTCCCAAGGCAGCTTGCCGCCATTGGTCTCGCACAACACCAACCAATCGGCTCCGGCATCTGCCGCAGCACGTAAGGTTGCCAGTGCGTAATCGCGATTTGCGATAAAGCCGTCAAAGAAATGCTCGGCATCGAATACCACCTCGCGCCCTTTAGATTTCATATAGGCCACGCTATCGCGGATCATGGCGAGGTTTTCTTCCAGCGTGGCAGTGAGTACCACTTTAACGTGATAGTCGGAACTCTTGCCTACCATGGTCACCACCGGCGTCTTGGCTTCCAGCAAAGCCTGTAGGTTACTGTCCTGCTCACAGGTCTTGGTCTTTTGGCGTGTGCGCCCGAACGCCGCCAACTTGGCGGCACCCAGCTCCAGCTTAACTGCACGTGCGAAGAACTCGGCATCCTTGGGGTTGGAGCCCGGCCAACCGCCCTCGATATAGTGGAAACCAAAATCGGCCAAGCGCTTGGCGATGACCAGCTTGTCGTCGACCGACAAGGAGATGTCTTCGCGCTGTGTGCCGTCACGCAGCGTGGTGTCGTATAGATAGACTTGATTCATGGCGAGCAGAACAATGGGATTCAGACAGGTTTCGAGTTTAACATCTTAGTATCGCGCAACTGACTACGCAGCTTCCATATCATCAGTGCCATGCCGAGCAGTGCGGCCAGCGCACTGGCGCTGAACATCATGGAAGCGCCCAGCCGCTCCCACAAAGGACCACTGGCCAGGCCACCCACCATGCCGCCCGCACCATAGGTGAGGCTACCGAACAACGCTTGCCCCTTGGCCTGATGTCGTCCTTTGAAAAACTCATGTACCAGCCCCACCGATGCAGCGTGATAAGCGCCGAAAGTCGCGGCATGTAACACCTGCGCGATTAGCAAGATGAGCAGCACATCCACATACCAACCTATCAACATAAAGCGCAGCACCGCGCAGGCGAAACTCACTAGCAGGATGCGCGTATAGCCAAAACGATTAGCCAGACTAGGCATGATGAAGAATACGGCAATCTCACAGATGACACCCAGCGCCCATAGACCACCAATCGCACTTTTAGTATAGCCATGCTCGACTAGGTAGATGGAATAGAAAGTGTAGTAAGGGCCATGCGCCATAGACATACAGAAGCATGCACCCAACAAGGCCAGCACACGCGGCTTGAGCACGATGTGTTTGATGGGCAAGGTGTCGGTATGGTGAGCCACGACTTCGGTATGCGGTATCTGGCGCGAGAACAGCAGGATGCCTACCTCGCACACCAGTCCGGCCCATAGCAGCCAAGCGATGGCGATATGATCGAAGGCATAGCCCAAGCCCACCACCGTCATGATGAAGCCGATCGAGCCCCACGAGCGTATGCGCCCATAGCGCGCGCTGTGTTTGCCCAGATAGGACAAGGTAGTCGCCTCGACTAGCGGCATGGACGCACTCCAGAAGAAGCTCATCAACGCCAACACCAGCAACATGCCCCAGAAACTGGTGGTGAAGAACACCCCCATATAAAAGACTGCACTCAGGGTCGCAGCAATCTTAAGCACATAAAGACGCTTGCCCGTGTGATCCGCCAGCCAACCCCACAGATTGGGCGCAATCATGCGCATCACCGGCTGCACCGAGAGCAGGATGGAAATCTCTACCGCGTCAAAATGAATGGACTTGAGATATAAGCTCCAATACGGAGCGAACATCCCGATGAAGGCGTAATAGAAGAAGTAGAACCCGGCGATGCGCCAGTAGTAGTTTTTATGGGTGTGCATGACAGCTCAACTGCGTAACGGCGCGCATTATCTCACGCGAAAAAAAATTCCGGCTAGCCACTTGAAATGACTAAGGTCACCCCCATAACTCACAAATCGAACAAGGAGACTGTCTAATGACACAAGCTGAAAATACCCCGCAAACCGAAGCACAGACTGAAACCGTCGAGGCGCAGAGCACAGCCGAAGTAATGCCCAGTATGGAAGAGCAGCTACAAGTCGCAGAACGTAAAGCGCAGGAACATTACGACGCTTGGATGTATGCCAAAGCGGAAGGCGAGAACATCCGACGTCGTGCAGCCGAAGATGTAAGCAAGGCGCAGAAATTCGCGGTGGAACGTTTTTCCAACGAGATGCTGGCGGTAATGGATAGCTTGCAAGCCGCACTGGCGGTGGAAAACAGCACCATCGAGAATTTCAAGAGCGGCATGGAGCTGACCCAGAAGCAACTCTCTAATGTGTTCGAGAAATTCAACATCAGCGAGATCAACCCGGTCGGCGAGAAGCTCGATCCGCACAAACATCAGGCCATCAGCATGATCGATAGTGACCAGCCGGCCAACACTGTGGTCAGCGTGATGCAAAGGGGTTATGCGCTCAACGAGCGCGTGCTGCGTCCCGCACTGGTCTTGGTATCCAAGGGTAAGTAAGCAAGTTTTTTGCAGGCCACACTTGAAATAAACGACCTGCACCCCCAACTAGCGAACAGCACAGACATTCGGCATTAACGACTTAACTTGAAAGGAAACATCATGGGAAAAATCATCGGTATCGACTTGGGCACGACTAACTCTTGCGTGGCCATCATGGAAAATGGCAAGACCAAGGTGATCGAGAACGCCGAAGGCGCACGTACTACCCCTTCTATCATCGCCTATCTGGAAGACGGCGAAGTGCTGGTGGGCGCACCGGCCAAGCGTCAAGCTGTCACCAACCCTACCAACACGCTGTACGGCGTGAAGCGTCTGATCGGTCGTAATTTCGACGAGAAGATGGTACAAAAAGACATCGCTATGGTGCCGTTCAAGATCGTCAAAGCCAAGAATGGCGATGCATGGATCAAGGTGCGCGATAAAGAATTCTCTGCGCCAGAAATCTCCGCACAAGTATTGATGAAGATGAAGAAGACCGCCGAAGACTACTTGGGCGAGCCTGTCACCGAAGCCGTCATCACCGTGCCTGCTTACTTCAACGACGCACAGCGTCAAGCTACCAAGGACGCAGGCCGTATCGCCGGTCTGGACGTGAAGCGCATCATCAACGAACCCACTGCTGCCGCCTTGGCTTTCGGTATGGACAAGCAAGAAGGTGACCGCAAGATCGCGGTATATGACTTGGGCGGCGGTACTTTCGATATCTCCATCATCGACATCGCTGAATTGGATGGCGAACACCAGTTCGAAGTGATGTCCACCAACGGTGACACCTTCTTGGGCGGCGAAGACTTCGACATGCGTGTCATCGACTTCTTGGTTGAAGAGTTCCAAAAAGAAAGCGGCATCGACCTGCGCAAAGACGTGCTGGCCTTGCAACGCCTGAAAGACGCGGCAGAAAAAGCCAAGATCGAATTGTCTTCCGCACAACAGACCGAAGTGAATCTGCCTTACGTGACGGCTGATGCGACTGGCCCTAAACACTTGGCGGTGAAGATCACTCGCGCCAAACTTGAAAGCCTAGTTGACGACCTGATCGCTCGCACTATCGAGCCCTGCAAGATCGCCATGAAGGATGCCGGCGTTTCTGCTGCCGACATCGGCGACGTGATTTTGGTCGGCGGTCAGACTCGTATGCCTTTGGTACAAGAGCGCGTTAAAGCTTTCTTCGGCAAAGAACCACGTAAAGACGTGAATCCAGACGAAGCAGTGGCAGTCGGCGCAGCCATCCAAGGTGGCGTATTGCAAGGTGAAGTGAAAGACGTGTTGCTGCTGGACGTGACGCCTTTGTCGCTGGGTATCGAAACCATGGGCAGCGTGATGACCAAGCTGATCAAGAAGAACACCACCATTCCTACCAAGGCATCGCAAGTGTTCTCAACAGCGGACGACAACCAAAGCGCTGTGACTATCCACGTGCTGCAAGGTGAACGCGAGATCGCTTCCGGCAATAAGAGTCTGGGGCAATTCAATTTGTCTGACATCCCGCCCGCACCACGCGGCATGCCGCAAATTGAAGTGTCGTTCAACATCGACGCGAACGGTATCTTGCACGTGTCGGCTAAAGACAAAGCCACCAACAAGGAAGCCAACATCACCATCAAGGCTAGTTCCGGCTTGAGCGAAGAAGAAATTCAACGCATGGTGAACGATGCTGAAGCCAATGCTGAAGATGACCGCAAGGCAGTGGAACTGGTGACCGCGCGCAACCAACTGGACGCACTGATCCACTCCACTAACAAGTCGATGAAGGAATACGGCGAACAACTGTCCGCTGATGAGAAGTCCGCTATCGAAGCAGCAGTGAAAGAAGCCGAAGAAGTCGTGAAGGGTGATGACAAGGCAGCCATCGAAGCCAAAACGGAAGCATTGGCGACTGCGGCACAGAAGCTGGGCGAGAAGATGTACGCCGCCGAGCAAGC
>JAVHRA010000109.1:0-14166 GCA_036171395.1 Gallionella sp.
TACGCAGCTGTGCGGCGACCGCAACATCTATCGCAGAACTCGCTTCTAGCTGCGCGATGATATCCAGCACCTTATCCCAATGCCCCGCCTGCTGTTGCGCCTTTAGTTCAAGTGACAGCGTGCCCAGATGATTTTTAACACCGGTGGCACGTAATGCTTGCAAGGCATCCAGCGCAGCTTCTGGATCGTGCTGATCCAACATAAAGCGCGTAGTTGCCATCAGCCGCATGGTGCTATCGCCCGCATCTTGCTTGTCTGCCATCGCCAAATATTCATCGCGCTTAGAATATTCGTGTAGCTCATGAGCCGAACTGGCAGCAAGAATTCGATGCAGCGAAGTAGACTCACCCGCCTCCATCGCATGCACTGCGGCTTTTTCTGCCGCCGCATAGCGCCCCTCGAAATAAGCATTCAATGCGGCATTGAGCAGTGCTTGACTCTTATCATGTGCGCGCTGCTCGCGAAAACGCCGCGCTTGACCAGGCAATGCGGCAGCAGCCATTACCACCCGCACCAGACTGTAACCGGCCAACATGACCAGCAGCATCAGGATGACAAACAAGGTCAGCGACATATCAATGCGGTAGGGCGGATAAACCAACAACACATAAGCGTTATTGTGTGCTGCCGTACCAATCGCGACCGCGCCCGCAAACGACACCAGCAACCAAAGCAAATATCTCATCGGTACACCTTAGCGCTTGCGGGCAGCTCACTCTTCGGCTCGCGGCTCATGCGGTAGTTACGCACCTGACTCAAACTGGTATTGATGTCGGGCAAGTCGATATTGATGTTGGCCGCACCCAGCTTGCGCAGACTATCCATCATGTGTGCGCCGTTACCGGTTTTGACATCGAAATAGATGCGCAACCACTCTTGCACCGTATGAATCTCACTCTTAAAGGCGGTCTCATCCCTTGACATCAGATCGGTGCGTGCCAACAGCAATCTGAGCTTAAGATTCTCGCGCAGAAAAAACTCCTGCTCGGGCGGTAACAAGGGCAACTCGGCTTTACCGGTATTTTGAATATGTACTAATTGCTTCACTTCCTGCCATATTTCGCGCCACAACTTCTGCCACGCCGTCTCATCCAGCGTCGCTTTGCTGGTCGGTGCAACCTCTCCGGCGGCGCGCTCTTGGTAAATCAAAGGCAGTTCTTGTGCTGCGGAAATCAAGGTGTCGATCTGGAAACTCATGCCAGATACATCCACATTGGGCAGCGCGCGCAACTGCTCCATATCCTGTCCTATCGTTTTGCGCAGACCGTTCAAGGCGGGTCTGGCCATACGCTGCAGGCGCGCGTCGGCGGTCTGCATGGCGATCAGCGCGGCTTTAACATTCGCGGATAGTTGCAGCTGCTGATTGGCACCCATGAGCAGTTGCTCGACTTCGGCCAAGGCCATCTCGTCGCGACTGCTGGAGAGGTCGTTATACAAAGCCTCCAGTGCGGCACGCTGACCTTGTGATTCAGCGTAGCGAGTCTCCAACAAAGTAATTTTGGCGGCCAACTCGCGATTGTCTTCTTGCGTCTTGGCCAACATCACGCTGTTAGCCTTGTTACTACCATCCATCTCGGCAATCTTTTTAGCCAGTTGCTCTTGCATCACATTGATGTCCTGATGCGCAGCCAGCCATTGCCAGACGAAGATCACCACCAGCACGGCAAGCGTGAGTTGGGTCAGATTTGCGCCCGCTACTACTTGTAGCAGGCCATGCTTGACTGGTACGGGTGGTGTATTGGATTCGCTCATAGCAGCCCTTTCGTGTCGCGCCATGCTATCAGACTGGCGAGCAGACCGTCATCGCCAGCACCGCTTAAAAGCACTTGCTGCCAACCCAAGCGCACTGCTGCTTCCGCGATACGCGGATGCGGCACGAACAGCGGCAGCTTCAGCAAGCAGTCCCCACCCTCTTGCAGCGGTTGGGATTGGTCAAGCATCTCACGCAAATAGCCCAGTGCTTCGCTGCTGGTCACGGTCAATACCTCGGGGTGCAGACGCTGCAACTCGCGCAATGTCTTGCGGGTCTTGCTGCGCTGATAACAAGTGGCATATTCCACCGTCGCACCGCGCGCCCTAAGCGTGTCGGCCAACAACTCACGTCCACCGTCGCCGCGCAGAATCATCACACGCTTACCAGTCATCTGTGCCAGTTCCGGCATAGCCAATAAACCTTCACTGTCGCTGCGCTCAGTCGGCACGATCACCTGTGACACACCTGCTGCACGCAAGGCACGCGCACTACCCGCACCCACCGTCGCGACTTGTGCAGGCAAAGACGCGCCAGCCGCAGCGATAGCAGCCATGCCGTGACTCACTGCATTCGGACTGATGAAGATAGCCAGATCGAATTCGTTTAGTCGCTGCAGCTGCGCATGCAAACTAGCGGCCTCTGCGACAGGCGCAATATCCAATAGGGGAAATGAAAGAGGAATGCCACCTGCCGCGCTGATCGCTAGCGTCAATCCCTCGGCCTGATCCAAAGGCCGAGTTACCAGCACTTGCAATCCATTTAGCGGGGAGCGTGTCATTGAGTGTCAGGTAGAACGCTGACGCACCTTGCCTGCATAGATGATCAGATCAGAGCGCCAAAGCCGCCAGAATCTCATCTGCACCCTGCGCGCGCAGCGCGTCGGCGATTTGATTTCCCAGTGCTTCAGGTTGTTGGATACTGCCAGTCGCTTCGGCACGCATCATGCGCGCACCATCTGGACTGGCGACGAAACCGCGCATATACAACTGGCCGTTCTTCACTTGCGCGAAACCGCCCAAAGGCACTTGGCAACTGCCTCCCAAAGAACGACTCATAGCGCGTTCGGCCGACACGCAAGCGGCGGAATCATCGTGATGCAGCGCTTGCAAACAAGCAATCACGTCAGCGCGCTCAGCACGGCACTCTATGCCCAGCGCGCCCTGACCGACTGCGGGCAGACTGTCTTCGCTGGCGATGACAGTGCGGATACGCGCACCGAGTCCCAGACGCTTCAAGCCTGCGGCAGCGAGGATGATGGCGGCATACTGGCCTTCGTCCAGCTTGCGCAAACGTGTTTGAACGTTGCCGCGCAAGGGCTGGATATCAAGATGCGGGAAGCGCGCGCGCAACTGACTCTCGCGACGCAGACTGGAAGTACCGACCACACTGCCAGCGGGCAGATCGTTGAGAGTCTGGTAATTGTTGGAAACAAAAGCATCGAGCGGGTCTTCGCGCTCGCCTATAGCAGCGAGTACAAATCCTTCCGGCATATTCATGGGCACATCTTTAAGCGAGTGCACCGCCAAATCGGCACGACCATCTTCCAATGCGGTTTCCAGCTCTTTGACGAACAAACCTTTTCCGCCAATCTTAGACAGCGTCACATCGAGTATCTGGTCGCCTTGCGTGGTCATACCGAGGATGCTGACTTCGGTTTGCGGATATAATGCGCGCAGCCTGTCCTGTATATGGTGTGCTTGCCACATCGCCAGTGCGCTTTCACGTGATGCGATGACTAAACGGGATGGGGGGGTTGTAATGACCTGACTCATGACACTTCCTGAATTATTGATTTGAATTTGCGCGGCATTCTAACATAGGGTGCGCTGTGCTTTTGCGCCGAGAACGTGATGAACTTTTTATCTCCCACTACTGATATTTCCTCCAAAGATTTGCCATTGCGTGAAGACGTGCGTCTACTCGGTCGCATCCTCGGTGAGACACTGCGCGAACAGGAGGGCGAGGACTCTTACGAACTGATAGAGAATGTGCGCCGCGCCGCAGTCCGTTTCCGCAAGACTCAAGACGAGCGCGACCGCGTACAACTGGAGCAAACGCTGGATGCCTTATCCCCTAGCGAAACTTTGGTAGTGGTACGCGCCTTTAATTATTTCTCACAGCTATCGAATATCGCGGAAGACCTGCATCACAATCGTCGCCATCGCGCCCACCTCAAAGCCGAGTCACCTGCCAAAGAAGGCAGCCTGCTACTTGCGCTGGAACGTCTGCAAGAAAACCATATCGACGCGCAGGCACTACAGGGTTTCCTCAATAGCGCCATCATCTCGCCCGTACTCACCGCGCACCCCACCGAAGTACAGCGCAAGAGCATCTTGGATTGTCAGCTCATCATCTCCAACCTGCTCTCCAACCGTGACCGCGTTGAGATGACGCCGGACGAGCTGGCCGAAAACGAAGAGGCACTGCATCGCTTCGTGCTCATTTTGTGGCAGACACGCATGCTGCGCACTTCCAAACTGACAGTCAGCGACGAAATCAAGAACGGTCTGGAGTTCTACCGCTACACCTTCCTCAACGAGATCCCCAAGATCTACGCCAATCTGGAAAAGCAACTCGAAGCACGCTTCGACAAACACATGAAGTTGCCCGCCTTGTTGCGCGTGGGCAGTTGGATAGGCGGCGACCGCGACGGCAATCCTTTTGTTACACATGAAGTGATGCAGGACGCGCTGCGTCAGCACTCCTCGCTGGCGTTCGAACATTATTTGAGCGAAGTTCATCTGCTCGGTACACGCCTGAGCCTGACCGACCGCCTCATCGAAGTCAGCGATGAGTTGCGCGCCTTCGCCGATACTTCGCCCGACAAAGCTGCCGAGCGCAATGACGAACCGTATCGCCGCGCGCTTATCCTGATTTACTCGCGCCTTTCTGCCACTAGTAAACTGCTCGGCAATGAAGTTGCACAGCTGCGTCCGCTGGACGAGAACGCAAAGCCTTATAGCTCGCCTGAGGAATTTATCGCCGAGCTGGATATTCTCATCGACTCACTGTTCAAGCATGGCGCGGTTTACTTGGCGCGCGGCCGTTTGGCTAATCTGCGCCGCGCCGCAGAAGTGTTCGGTTTCCATCTGGCACCGTTGGATATGCGCCAACATAGCGCGATATTGGAGCAGACCGTCAGCGAATTGCTCGGTACAGGCACAGCCTACAGCGCACTGAGTGAAGGCGAAAAGCGCAAGGCCTTGCTGGCTGCTTTGCAAGCAGGCCAAGCGCTGCTGGGCACATTAGAAAATTATTCCGCTACCGCCCAGACCGAGCTGCGCATCATGCAAACCGCCGCGCAGATACAGCAGCGTTTCGGTCGTGCCGCACTGCCTAACCACATCATCTCCAAGACCGATGCGGTGAGCGACATGCTGGAACTGGCGCTGATGCTGCAACAAGTCAACCTGCTGGAGCGCGGCAGCAACCCCGCGCTGCATATCAATATCATCCCGCTGTTCGAGACCATAGAAGACTTACGCGGTTGCGGCCCTATCATGGACGAGCTGTTCTCCATCCCTTACTACCGCGACTTGCTCAAGAGTCGCGGTAACACCCAAGAAGTGATGCTGGGTTACTCGGACAGTAACAAAGACGGCGGTTACCTGACCGCGAACTGGGAGCTGTACAAGGCCGAAGTGGTGCTGGTGGAAGTATTTGCCAAGCACGGCATCGAGCTGCGCCTGTTCCATGGTCGCGGTGGCACCGTGGGTCGCGGCGGTGGCCCCAGCTATGACGCTATCTTGGCGCAACCGCCTGGCAGTGTGAACGGCCAAATCCGTATCACCGAACAAGGCGAAGTCATCTCCAGCAAATATTCAAATCCCGAGATCGGCCGACGCAATCTGGAGACGCTGCTTGCCGCCACCTTCGAGGCTTCGCTACTCGACCATCCGCACGATGCGGACGGCAATCCCGAGTTCATGCGCATCATGGAAGAGCTGAGCCTGAAAGCCTTTGCCGCCTATCGCAAGCTGGTCTATGAGACACCGGGTTTCACCGAATACTTCTTCACCGCGACGCCGATACGCGAGATTGCCGAACTCAATATCGGCAGTCGTCCTTCATCACGCAAGCCATCCAATCGTATCGAAGACTTGCGCGCCATTCCCTGGGTGTTCAGCTGGGGCTTGACGCGCACCTTGCTGCCGGGCTGGCTGGGCTACGGCAGCGCAGTACAAGAATTCATCGCCGAAGAAGGCGAAGCCGGTCTCAAGCAGCTGCGCGCCATGTACAAACACTGGCCGTTCTTCCGTGGCCTGATGTCCAATATGGATATGGTGTTATCCAAGACCGATATGGGTATCGCCGAAAGTTATTCCGAGTTGGTCGAGGATGTAGAGCTGCGTCAGCGTATCTTCGGCGCCATCAACAGCGAGTGGCAAGTCACAATCGATATGCTGTTCAAAGTGACCGGCAATACCACCTTGCTGCAGGACAACCCCACTTTCGCACGCAGCCTGCTGACCCGCACGCCTTACATCGACCCGCTCAATCACCTGCAAGTGGCCTTGTTGCTACGCCATCGTGCCGGCGATATCGACGAGAAGGTGAAGCGTGCGATCCATCTGACCATCAATGGTATCGCGACCGGCTTACGCAATAGTGGTTAAAACACGTCTGCGACTCGCTTGCGATGTCGCATGGCAGGAATGAAAAAGGCTCGAATAACTTCGAGCCTTTTTCATGAACCACCGCTTGGTAACGCTTAGCTGCGGTAGCTGGCGTTGATCTTCACGTAGTCGTAGGAGAAGTCACAGGTCCACAGCGTGGCATTCACTGCGCCGCGATTCAGTACCACGCGTATGGTGATGTCGCTTTGCTGCATGACGCGCTGACCATCTACCTCCAGATAACTCGCGGCACGACCGCCGTGTTCAGCGACTAACACGTCGTCCAGATAGACCTTGAGCTTCTCCACGTCCAGATCGCTCACGCCTGCATAGCCTATGGCAGCCAAGATACGGCCCAGATTGGGGTCGGAGGCGAAGAAAGCGGTCTTGACCAAGGGCGAATGAGCAATGGCATAGCCGATCTTTTTACATTCCTGTTCATTCTTGCCACCCTCCATCTGGATGGTGATGAACTTGGTCGCGCCTTCGCCGTCACGCACGATGGCTTGTGCCAGATAGGTGGCGACCTCAGTCACTGCGGCTAACAGCTGAGCGTAGGCTTTACTGTCAGCTGAGACGATCTCCGCCGCGCCAGACTTGCCAGTTGCGATCAGCATCAGCGCATCATTGGTGGAGGTATCGCCATCCACGGTAATGCAGTTGAATGAGCGATTGCACGCAGCACTCACCATCTGCTGCAACAAAGGCTGCGCGATGGCGGCATCGGTGGCGATATAGCCCAGCATGGTCGCCATATTGGGATGGATCATGCCCGAGCCTTTGGCGATGCCGGTAAGCGTAACCGTCACGCCATCGATCACCACCTGCTTGGAAATAGCCTTGGCGACGATGTCGGTGGTCATGATGGCGTGCGCTGCGTCATACCAATTGTCCGCTCGAACATTGGCGACGGCGGCAGGCAGACCCGCCGCGATCTTGGCTATCGGCAGCGGCTCCATGATTACGCCGGTTGAGTAAGGCAGAATCTGCTGCGCTTTGCAGCCCAGCAATCCGGCCAGTGCCGCACAACTGGCGCGCGCATCCTTCATCCCCTGCTCGCCCGTGCCCGCATTGGCATTGCCGGTATTGACCAGCAAGGCGCGTATGCCATCAGCGTGAGCCAGATGTTCTTTGGCGACCGTCACCGGCGCGGCGCAGAAACGATTAGTAGTGAACACGCCAGCGACGCGCGCACCTTCGCCGAGCAGCATGACCAAGAGATCTTTACGGTCTGCACGTTTGATACCGGCTTCCGCAACACCCAAAGAAACGCCCGCAACGGGCAATAGTTGTGCCGCAACGGGCGAAGTCAGATTCACAGGCATGTGAGTAATCCTAGCGAGTAAGACATCCGCCCCAAGGGGCGGAAGGAGTTTTGAATTTAGTAGCGACCTTTGGAGCCAAAGATGTAGTTACTCATCTCTACGGCCTGCATATTCATGCGGCGCACAATGCCGTGCACATTGCGCACCACACCGCGCATCACGCGATACATAATCATCGGGTGGCTGTTGATGAGGGTCTCGAAACGCTTGCGCTCTAGACTCAGCACTTGCGTGTCGCCCATCGCGCACAAGGTCGCGCTGATATGCGAAGCAGCACCGCCGACGAAGGTGATGATGCCGGCCAAGTCGCCGGGACGCAGCACATGGATGGAAGAAACCTCGCCGCTGTTCTGTATCTTTACTTCGATATCACCCTTGGCAAGGATGAACAGATTGTCGTGGCCTTCTTCACCCGGCTTGGTGATCGAGTCACCCGCCTTATAGTTTTTCACCTCGAACAAACCCGCGAGGATCTGCACTTCGGCGTCACTCAATTCTTCAGTTATCGTCGAAGTACGCAGCGTATCAATCACTAATGACATCACATTCTCCCTTATCAATTAACTCAATTTGCCGTGGCATTGTTTGTATTTTTTCCCCGAGCCGCAGGGGCAAGGGTCATTGCGGCCGACCTTATCGCCTGCGCGCACGAACGGTGCTGCCTCTTCAGTCTCGGTTGCCGGCTGAGCCAGCGCCTCTTCGTAATCGGCGTGATGATACTGTACATTTTCGGGCGCGGGGGCGGCTTCTACATCCGACACATCCTGCTCGCTGCGCACCTGCACGCGCATCAGCACCTGCGTCACTTCCAGCTTGATCGCTTCCAACATCGTGGCGAACAGCTCGAAAGCCTCGCGCTTGTATTCCTGCTTAGGATTCTTCTGCGCATAGCCGCGCAGATGGATGCCTTGACGCAAATGATCCAGCGCCGCGAGGTGTTCGCGCCAATGCTGATCCAGACTCTGCAGCATGATGGCGCGTTCGTAGTGATTGATGTTGTCACCGACCAGATCGACCTTGGCTTGATACAGCTGTTGTGCAATCTCACGCACCCGCACACCAACACCCGCAAGATCCAGCGTCTTTTCATGCTCCAACCACGATGCCACCGGCACCTCCAGCGCGAAATCTGCCGCCAATGACTTTTCCAAAGCCGAGGCATCCCACTGCTCTTCCATGCTGCCGGGCGGCAAATGCAAATCGACCGTGCTCTGCAACACACCTTCGCGCATCGCCGTGATGGTCTCGGAAATATCCGAACTTTCCAGCAACTCGGTGCGCTGCTGATAGATGACCTTGCGCTGTTCATTGGCCACGTCGTCGTATTCCAAGATCTGCTTGCGCATATCGTAGTTGCGCGCCTCGACCTTGCGCTGTGCGTTCTCAATGGCGCGCGTGACCCAGCTATGCTCGATTGCCTCACCTTCAGGCAACTTGAACTTATTCATGATGGCCGCGACGCGATCGGAAGCGAAGATACGCAACAACGGATCTTCCAACGACAGATAGAAGCGACTCGAACCCGCATCGCCCTGACGACCGGCACGACCACGCAACTGATTATCCACGCGGCGCGACTCGTGGCGCTCGGTGCCTATGATGTGCAAACCACCGCTGGCCAGCACCTGCTCGTGAACCTGCAACCATGCGGTCTTCAAGTCGGCGATACGCTCTAACATACTGGCTTCGCTCAAGGACGCATCCTCGCGCACCAGCTCAATCTGCTTCTCGATATTGCCGCCCAGCACGATGTCGGTACCGCGCCCGGCCATATTGGTGGCGATGGTCACCGCCTTTGGACTACCGGCCTGCGCGATGATCTCGGCCTCACGGGCATGCTGCTTGGCGTTCAACACCTGGTGCGGCAAACCCTCTTTCTGCAAGTAGCTGGATAACAATTCCGAGTTTTCGATGGAAGTCGTACCGACCAACACCGGCTGACCGCGCTCGTAGCAATCTTTGATGTCCACGATCACTGCACGATACTTCTCATTGGCCGTCAGGTACACCTTATCCATCATGTCCTTGCGTATGGTAGGACGGTTAGGCGGGATGATGACGGTTTCCAAGTTGTAGATCTGCTGGAACTCGTAAGCCTCGGTATCCGCCGTGCCCGTCATGCCGCTCAAACGGTTGTACATACGGAAATAGTTTTGGAAGGTGATGGAGGCCAGCGTCTGGTTCTCCTTCTGCACCACTACGCCCTCTTTGGCTTCGACGGCCTGATGCAGACCATCCGACCAACGGCGACCTGACATCAGGCGTCCGGTGAACTCATCCACGATCACCACTTCGTTGTTCTGTACCACATAATGCTGATCGAGCAGGAACAGGTTGTGCGCGCGCAACGCGGCATACAGATGGTGTATCAACGAAATGTTGGCGGGATCGTAGAGACTGCCGCCGACTGGCAACAGGCCCGCGTTGGTCAACAACTGCTCGGCATGTTCGTGACCACTTTCACTGAGCAATATCTGCTGGCTCTTCTCATCCACCGAAAAGTCCCCCTCGCTCTCCTCATCTTTCTGCTTGCGCAACTGGGGGGCCAACTTGTTCATGATCGCGTAAATCGCCACATCATCTTCGGCCTGACCGGAGATGATCAACGGCGTGCGGGCTTCGTCGATCAGAATGGAATCGACTTCATCGACGATGGCGAAATTCAAACCGCGCTGAAAGCGCTCGTCGCGCTGTGTCGCCATGTTGTCGCGCAAATAATCGAAGCCGAATTCGTTGTTGGTACCGTAGGTGATATCGGCGGCGTAAGCGGCCTGCTTATCGCGCGAGTCCATCTGCGACAGAATCACACCCACCGAAAGACCGAGGAATCGATACAGCTTGCCCATCCAAGCGGCATCGCGGCTGGCCAGATAATCGTTGACGGTAACCACATGCACGCCACGACCCGAGATTGCATTCAGGTAAGCAGGCAAGGTCGCCATCAGCGTCTTACCTTCACCGGTGCGCATCTCGGCAATCTTGCCGTAATGCAGCGCCATCCCACCGATCAGCTGCACGTCGTAATGACGCATACCCAGTATGCGGCGACTGCCTTCACGCACCACGGCAAACGCCTCCGGCAACAGACTGTCCAGCGATTCGCCTTGTGCAGCGCGCTGCTTGAGACTCTCGGTCTTCTCACGCAATTGGTCGTCACTGAGCTTGCCTGTTTCGGCTTCGAGTTTATTGATAGTGATGACGGTAGCGCGATACTGCTTGAGCAAGCGGTCATTACGGCTACCAAAGATACTTTTAAGTACGCTGGAAATCATGTTTTCTTTTTCTTGACCACAAATAAAAAAGGTGAGGTTCAACCATCACCTCACCCTAGTACAAAATCATTAAACTTTAACTAGCCGCGTTCTTTAAAAAACGCACGGGATTCTGGGCACTGCCTTTATAGCGGATTTCAAAATGCAAATGGTTGCCCGTAGAGCGTCCGGTACTGCCAACTTCGGCGATTTTCTCGCCACGTCTTACGACCTGCCCGACCTTTACCAACACCTTGGATGCATGTGCATAGCGCGTGATGATATCGTTGCCATGCTCTATCTCGACCATATTACCATAGCTAGGATGGTTATCTGCATACGACACGACACCGCCTGCCGATGCATAGATAGGCGTACCTTCCGGCACCACATAATCCACCCCTTCATGCATCGCACTCTGACCATTAAAGGGGTCAACACGCCAGCCGAAGTTGGAGGAATACCAGCCTTCCTTCACGGGTGCGACCGAAGGCAAGAGCTTCTGGCTCAGCTGATTCTGCATCAGCATGGTCTGTAGCGCAGATAACTTATCTCCTCTGTCGCTCACCACGCGAGTCAAACTATCCAACTGACGCTGCAAGTCACCTACCAAGATCTCGGATGAAGCACTGGTAATGAGCGGCCCGCCTTGCGCAGCGGGCTTATCAAAGGAGAACTCAGTTGGATTCATGCCGGTGATCTTGGCCAAACGTCCACCCAAAGCATCCAGACGCTGCATTTGCGCCTGCATCTGCCCAACCTGCCCCGCCATAGCTTGTAGACTGGCCTGTAGATAAGCCTGCTGTTTTTGCATCTCCACTTCGCGACTACTCATAAGTATCGCACGGGCAGCATCACCCAAGCTCTGTGGCGCAAAGCGTAGCAACACGTTTTGCAGCGCAGAGGCGAACAGCATCGTGAGCATCACCAGTAGCAACATGACCAGCGCAATCTGTTTGGCACCCAGCGTGATACTGCGCGTCTTTGCCATACCATGCGAAACTAGAATAATATTCATCACCACTCCTTCATTTGCCGCGATAATCCAGCGTGACCCAAGCTCTCAAGACACTCCTCAGCAATAGCGAAGAATTCCGCGCCATCATCAGCAAGGCTCAGGGCTTGTGCGACCTGCAACGACAGTTCATCACTATCGCTCCGGCCAATCTCGCGCCCTACTGCCAAGTGTTGAGCCTAGAATTCGGCACCCTTACCATCGCCACTGGCAACGCCATCATCGGCGCAAAGCTGCGCCAAATGGCGCCTCAACTAGTAGCCGATATGCAAAAAGGGAAAATTCAGGTTAGCGGAATACGTGTGAAGGTGCAAGTTTCGTACCCGAAGCCTGCGCCGCCGAAAACCGTGCGCCGACTCAGTCCTAAAGTATTAAACACCCTCAATAATTTCACCGCAGAGTTGGACGACTCGCCGCTCAAAGATGCTTTGCGTAAACTTAGCATCAAACGACTAACCTGATCGGGCGCGACTTTGCGCCCCTGCGCGTGCAATCAAAGTCTGCGCAAGACTTCCAATCCACCCATATAGGGACGCAGCACCTCGGGAATCAGCACGCTACCATCCGCCTGCTGATAGTTCTCCAGGATGGCCACCAAAGTACGTCCCACTGCCAAGCCTGAACCGTTCAGCGTATGCAGTAGCTCGGGCTTGCCTTGCGCGTTGCGGAAGCGCGCTTGCATGCGCCGCGCTTGGAAGGATTCAAAATTAGAGCAGGAAGAAATCTCGCGATAGGTGTCCTGCGCAGGCAACCATACCTCAATGTCGTAAGTAGTAGCTGACGAAAAACCGATGTCACCGGTGCACAACCTGACCACACGGTAATGCAGACCGAGCTTTTTCAGGATGGTTTCCGCATGACCGAGCAACTCTTCCAGTGCAGCATAAGAAGTCTCGGGATGCACCATCTGCACTAGCTCCACTTTGTCGAACTGATGCTGGCGTATCATGCCACGCGTGTCGCGGCCTGCCGAACCGGCCTCGGAGCGAAAGCACGGCGTATGCGCCACAAACTTCAAAGGCAGCGTTTCCAATGCCACAATCTCATCGCGCACCATGTTGGTAACAGGCACTTCAGCGGTGGGAATCAGATAAAAATTCTCTTCACCCTCGCCCATCTGGCGCGGCACTTTGAACAGATCTTCCTCAAATTTAGGCAACTGGCCCGTGCCGCGCATTGACGCCGCATTCACCAGATAGGGTACATAGGTCTCGGTATAGCCGTGCTGATCGGTATGCGTATCCAACATGAATTGTGCCAAGGCACGATGCAAACGCGCCAAACCACCCTTCAACAAAGAGAAGCGCGCACCGGAAATCTTGGTGGCAGTCTCGAAATCTAAACCGCCTATACCCTCGCCCAGACTGACATGGTCCTGCACAGCAAAATCAAAACTAGGCTTATTGCCTACTTTGCGCACTTCCACGTTATCCGCTTCGGATGTTCCCAGCGGCACACTTTGATGCGGCAGATTGGGCAACCCTTCCAACAGGGCTTGCAACTCGGCCAGCACGCTACTCAACTGCGTCTCCGCCTGCTTAAGTTCGTCGCCCAGATGCGCCACCTCGGCCAATAGGGTGGTGGCATCTTCACCTTTAGATTTGGCAAAACCAATCTGCTTGGAGCTAGCGTTACGCTTGGCTTGCAACTCCTGAGTGCGCACTTGTATGGTCTTGCGCGCGGCTTCCAGTTGCTCGAACTTCGCCGTGTCCAATGTGTAACCACGTGTCGCCAAACGTGCGGCCACACCGGCCAAATCATTTCGTAGTGTTTGTATGTCTAACATGAGAACCTCAAATTCAAAATCAATTTAGCCACAGAGAACACACAGGCCACCGACAGAGCAAGACAAAACAGAGCAGCGGTGTTGTCGGTGATCTCTTTATCCTATGTGGCTAATTCTTGCTCTTCGCCTTTGCATCCAACTCGCGCAGGTGCGCCAATTTTTCCGAGATCTTTGCTTCCAGTCCGCGCGTGGTCGGCTGATAGAAACTCACCTCGGGCATATCGTCCGGCAGATAACGCTCACCGGCCGCATAACCGCCCGCTTCGTCGTGCGCGTAACGGTAATCCTTGCCGTAATCGAGCTGCTTCATCAGCTTGGTCGGTGCATTGCGCAAGTGCAGCGGCACTTCGCGCGATCCGTCTTTGGCCACCCAAGCGCGGGCGGCATTATACGCGACATAGCCCGCATTCGACTTAGGCG
>JAVHRA010000110.1:0-14137 GCA_036171395.1 Gallionella sp.
GATGTTTTCCAAGCGCGCTTGCTCGGCGGCTAGCGCGTCAAAGTCGGCATCTTCTGCGGCATACGCGGCATACACTTCGTCGAGTTTTTGTTGCGCCTGCATCACTTCGCCCAGCGCGGATTCCACTTCTTGACGCACGGTTTTGCTAGGGTCGAGCTTGGGCTCTTGTTCCAAATAACCGATTTTCATATTCGGCAAATGTTGCACTTCGCCCTCGTATTCCTTGTCTACGTTGGCCATGATGCGCAGCACGGTGGACTTACCCGAGCCGTTCAGGCCCAGCAGACCGATCTTGGCGCCGGGGAAGAAGCTCAGCGAGATGTCTTTGATGATCTGACGTTTAGGGGGGACGATCTTGCTCACGCGGAGCATGGACATTACATATTGACCTTGTGCCATTTTGCGGATTCTCTAAGGGTGGTTCGGAAAGGCGCGTAGCTTACCGCAAAGCCTCTTTGTAAAGAACCTGAATTGGGTATCATGCCGCTCGGGTCGGTGTGCATAGACCCGAGATGTCGTTTCTAAAATCCAATAACCACAGGAGAATCAACATGAGTCTTTTTGACAGTATCGCAACTGCAATCGGTAATCAGACGGGCGCGGCATCAGGCGCACAGGGCAATTTGCTGGAGTCGGTGCTGGGCATGATGAACGACCCCAAGATTGGCGGCTTGTCCGGTTTGGTGGAGAAGTTCTCGCAAGGCGGGCTGGGCGAACAAGTCGCCTCGTGGGTGAGCACCGGCAAAAATCTGCCCGTGTCCGCCGAGCAACTTCAGTCCGTGTTGGGTGCTACCGGCTTGCAGGACATCGCGGCAAAGTTTGGTTGCAACAGCGCCGACGCGGCTGCCAGCTTGTCCAAGCTGCTGCCGCAGGTCATCGATCATCTGACACCGAACGGCCAGCTGCCCGCAGCGGGCGACGTGTCGCATCAAGTGCTGGCGGGTTTGAGCAGCCTGTTCGGCAATAAGGCTTAATTAGCTAGCCAGCTTCACCAAAAGGGCCTGCAGCGATGCAGGCCCTTTTTGCTGCGCGGTTTTTTTGCAACCCTGTGTAAGGTATCGTGGTCTCACACGACCAAGGCGCAGGAGGACACAAATCATGCAACGTAGAAAATTCTTACAAGTCGTTTCGTCATTGTCGCTGGCTTACGCGCTACCGTCTTGGTCGGCCACCGCGATGGTCAGCATCATGCAGTATTCAGACGCCGGCAAAGCTTTGGGGCGAGCGACCTTGCCCAAGGTCAATAAAGACGCAGAGTGGAAGCGCACGCTGTCGCCGCTGGCCTATCACGTGACACGCGAGCAAGGCACCGAGCGTGCTTTCTCGCAGCCCGGTTATAACAACCATGCGCCGGGCTTGTATCGCTGCGTGTGCTGCGACAACGCGCTGTTCGACGCCAAGACCAAGTTTGACTCCGGCACCGGTTGGCCTAGCTTCTGGCAGCCCATCGCCGCCGAGAACGTGCGCAATATCGAAGATCGCTTGTTCGGCATGGTACGCACCGAAGTGCGGTGCGCTTTGTGCGACGCACATCTGGGCCACGTGTTCGACGACGGCCCCAAACCCACCGGCTTGCGCTACTGCATGAATGCAGTGGCGATGCGCTTTGTGGCGTATGGGAAAAGCTAATAGTTACCTAATACCCACTCCCAACCTTCGCCCCTATAAGGGGCAAGGCGTGAGTGCGGTGGACATTGAATATTTCAGGAGTTTTTGCATGTTGATTTTTCTCTTAGCTTATTTGGGCGGCATGCTCACCATCTTCAGTCCCTGTGTGTTGCCGGTGTTGCCGTTTATCTTCGCGCGCTCCGGGCAGTCGTTCCGGCGCAACGGTCTGCCGATTTTGCTGGGCATGGCGGCGACATTTACGCTGTTGGCGAGTCTCGCGGCAGTGGGCGGAGCGTGGTTGGTGGCGCTCAATCAATATGGCCGTTATGCCGCGCTGGCCTTGCTGTTGTTGCTTGGACTCGCGCTGATATTCCCAACTTTGTCGGAACGCTTGATGCGGCCCTTCGTCGCATTCGGCAGTCGCTTGCAGGCGCGTGCCGACGCGCAATCTAGTGTGAAAAGTTCGCTGTTGTTGGGTGTGGCGGTAGGCTTTTTATGGGCGCCGTGCGCCGGGCCGATTTTAGGCTTGGTGTTGGCGGGGGCGGCTTTGCAGGGCGCGAATCTGTACAGCGCATTCTTACTGTTGGCCTTTGCCGCTGGTGCGGCGACTTCGCTGGGCTTGGCCTTGCTGGCGGGTGGTCGCGTGTTCAGCATGATGAAACGCGGGCTGGGTGCAGAAGAATGGCTGCGGCGCGGCTTGGGGGTGTTGGTGGTGGTCGGCGTGGTGGTCATCGCGCTGGGTTGGGATACAAAATTTCTCGCGCAATTCTCGTTCCTGAGCACGGCCCAAACCGAGCAAAAATTGATCGCGCAACTCGTCCCCGCCAAAGCGCAATCAGGCCCGCGTGCCGCACCTGAACTGCAAGGCGCGACGCAATGGCTGAACTCGCAGCCGCTGCAACTGAGCGAGTTGCGCGGCAAAGTAGTGCTGGTGGATTTTTGGACTTACTCCTGCATCAACTGTTTGCGCACGCTGCCGTATCTGAAGGCGTGGGACGATAAGTATCGCGCGCAGGGCTTGGTCATCATCGGTGTGCATGCGCCGGAGTTCGCTTTCGAAAAAGACGAGGGCAATGTGAGCAAGGCTATTGCTGAGCTGGGCATCAAATATCCGGTAGCGCTGGATAACGACTTTGTGATTTGGAATGCTTACCGGAATGAATATTGGCCTGCGCATTATCTGATCGACGCGCAAGGTCAGATACGCGAGCAACATTTTGGTGAAGGCAATTATGCCGCGACCGAGCAGGCCATTCGAGCGTTACTGCAAGAGGCGAATGGCGGCAAGACGGTGGGTGATGGCGGTCTGGTCGCGGTGCAAGGCGCGGGTGCGACGGCGGCTTCGTCCGGCGCTTACGGACGCTCGCCCGAGACTTATCTGGGTTACGCCAAACTCGCGCGGCTGGCCTCACCCGAGGCGGTGAAAAAAGATGCACCGCAACGCTATAGCACACCGGCCACGCTCAAACGCAACGACTGGGGCTTGCAGGGCGAGTGGTTGCTGTCCGAACAAGCAGCGGCCGCGCAAGGGCCAGGCGGTGCGATCAGTTTCCGTTTCTACGGCCGCGACCTGCATCTGGTGTTAGGCGCAAGTAACGGCAAGCCAGTGCGCTACAAAGTTACGCTGGACGGCGTAGCTCCGAGAGCGGCGCACGGTATGGACACGGATGCGCAGGGCAACGGCGTAATTAACGAACAACGCCTGTATCAATTGCTACGCCTGCCCGGCGAGCTGGGCGAGCATGTGTTCAGTATCGAATTCTTGGACGGTGGCGCGGAAGCTTATGCGTTCACGTTTGGTTAAAAGTCAGCCCCTTCCCCCTCTCAGGGGGAGGGCACCGTCAGTGGTATTTGAAGTGAGATTTAAGGAGCGCAACATGAAAAAATCATTACTGAGTCTGACCCTGCTATTGGGGCTGGGGGGCGCCAACATCAGCTTGGCCGCCACGCAAACTGCGGTGTTCGCGGGCGGCTGTTTCTGGGGCGTGGATGCGGTGTACAAGCATGTCCAAGGCGTGAGTGTCGTCGTGTCAGGTTATGCGGGTGGCGCGGCGCACACGGCGCGTTATGAGCTGGTGAGTGAGGGCAATACCGGACATGCCGAGGCGGTGCGCGTGACCTTCGATGATGCACGCGTGTCTTATGCCCAGTTGCTGCAAGTGTTCTTCAGCGTGGCGCATGACCCCACGCAGCTAAATCGCCAAGGGCCTGACAGCGGCAGCCAATATCGTTCCGCCATCTTTACCACCACGCCGGAACAAAAGCAGCAGGCCGAGGCTGCGATCAAGACGTTGAGTGATAAACACATCTACACCGCGCCCATCGTCACGCAAGTTGTGCCTTTGCAACAGTTTTATGAGGCAGAGGCGCATCACCAGAACTATTTGGCGCTGCATCCTACCCAGCCTTATATCGTGTACCACGATATACCCAAGCTGCAGGCCTTGCAGCGCGTGTTCCCAGCGCTATATGTAAAGTAAGGGCTGAATGGCCGCGCTATTCTGTTACTTAAATATCCGACTGTGATGCGATAATGCGGGATGGTTTCAGTTCATCACCCCGCAGCACACGACCCTAATGACACCGCCGCATGGCTAGACAAGCTCGGCGGTGTTTTTGCGCCTGCCGAAGTGGCGGCCATCGCACGCGCCATCGCTTTTGCCACGCCTATCTATAACGACAAAGTCGAACTGACCGGCACGCCCTTGCTGCAACACGCACTGGGCGCAGCAGCTATTTTGCTCACCCTGAATATGGACGCGGTGACACTTACCGCCGCCATCCTGCATGGTGTGCCCAACTATCATGCCGATTGGTCCGAGCAGGTGGAGGCGCAGTTCGGCACGACGGTGCGCATGCTGGTGCTGGGTATCTCGCGCATGGAGCAGATCCGCCAATTCAGCGAGATGCCGGATTCGGCCAACGACCCCGCCGCTAGCGCGCAACTGGAGAGTCTGCGCAAGATGTTGCTGGCGATGGTGGAAGACATCCGTGTGGTGCTGATCCGTCTGGCTTTGCGCACTCAGACGCTGCGCACCTTGTCGGGTGCCGACCATGACCATCAGCAGCGCATTGCACACGAGACACAGAGCATCTTCGCACCGCTGGCCAACCGTCTCGGCGTGTGGCAATTGAAGTGGGAGTTGGAAGACTTGTCGGTGCGTTATCTGGAACCGGAGCTGTATAAGAAAGTGGCCAAACTGCTCGACGAGCGGCGCTTGGACAGGCAGGACTATATCGCCACGGTACTGGAACAACTGCGTGACGAATTGCACACTGCGGGCATAGAGGCCGAGGTGACCGGCCGTCCCAAACACATCTACAGCATCATCAACAAGATGAAGCGCAAGAAGCTGGACTTTGAGCAGCTCTATGACGTGCGTGCGGTGCGTATCCTGGTGGACAGCATCAAAGATTGCTATGCCGCGCTGGGCGTGGTGCAGGCCAAGTGGTCGCCTATCGCTAGCGAATTTGACGACTATATCGCGCGTCCCAAGAGCAAC
Source organism: Gallionella sp. (assembly GCA_036171395.1). GTDB lineage: Bacteria > Pseudomonadota > Gammaproteobacteria > Burkholderiales > Gallionellaceae > Gallionella. The sequence continues at coordinate 5,112 of JAVHRA010000110.1, forward strand.
AACTATCGATCTTTGCACACCGCTGTGATCGGCCCGCGCGATCTGGCGGTCGAGGTGCAGATACGCACGCACGAAATGCATGACGCTTCCGAGTTGGGGGTCGCTGCCCATTGGCGTTACAAGGAAGGCGCGAAGTCGGACAGTCAGTTCGATCAGCAGATCGTGTGGCTGCGCCAGATTTTGGAATGGAAATCTGACGTCGCTAAGCAGGATGATCTGCAAGATCAATTCAAGAACGAGATGTTCCAGGATCAGGTCTATGTGTTCACGCCGCAAGGCAAGGTTGTCGACCTGCCCAGTGGCGCGACCCCGGTGGACTTCGCCTACACCTTGCACACCGATCTTGGCCATCGTACCCGTGGTGCTAAGGTGAACGGCAATATCGTGTCGCTCAATACCAAGCTACAGAACGGTCAGCGTGTCGAGATACTGACCATCAAGCAGGGCACGCCCAGCCGCGACTGGCTCAATCCGCAACTGGGCTATTTACAGAGTTCGCGTGCACGCGCCAAGGTGCGCAGTTGGTTCAATAGTCAGAACATTTCCGATAGTGCCGCGCAAGGCAGGATATTGCTGGACAAAGAGTTGCACCGCCAAGGCGTACACGACATCAATCAAGAGCGCTTGGCGCAGAAACTAGGCTTCAATAAACTGGAAGATATGTTGGCAGCCTTGGGGCGCAACACCGTCACCCAGCGCCGCATCGCGCAGGCGATACAAGCGGCATCGCCTAACAAAACCATCATCGTTCCAGTGCAGACGCGTGCTGCGGGTGAACGACTCGATCATGCGCCGCTCACGGTGGGCGGGGTGGGCAATCTGATGACCAAGACTGCGCAGTGCTGCAAGCCCGGCTTGAGCGACACCATTGCGGCTTACATCACGCAATATCGCGGCATCACCATCCATAAACACGACTGTCCTTATCTACTCGAACTGGAAGACGTGCGTCCCGAGCGTGTGCTCTCAGCGCAATGGGCACCGACCGCAGCCAAGAAATGAACGGCGCGCATCTGGAGAAGCTGCTCACGCAGCGCATGCCGTTTGGCAAATATCAGGGTCACTTTATCGCCGACCTGCCGGGCAACTACCTCAACTGGTTCGCGCGCCAAGGCTTTCCGCCCGGCGAGATCGGCAAGTTGCTGGCCTTGATGCACGAACTTGATCACAACGGGCTAGCAGATTTACTCGACCCGTTGCGCAACAAAACGGACCGACGAAAATAGCTGTCCAGTCATTTTTATGTAAGCAAAGTACAGTACACTTTCGCCCGTTTCGAACATCAAAATCTCAGGAGTAAAAATGCATTCAGTAAAAGGAATCATGGTTGCACTATTAGCGAGTGTGGCGTTGGCTGCGTGTGCCAGCAGCATGATAGAAGTACGCAAGGGTTCGGAGCGTGTCTCGCGCGCCGAAGCCAATCAGATCGCGGCTTGTCAGTCTAAAGGCAAGACCACGGTGAGCGCGCTGGCCAAGGTGGGGCCGGTGGTGCGCGATGCGGTGGATGTCGAAGCTAATCTGTATCAGTTGGCGGTTAATGATGCGATCGAGGTGGGCGCAGATACCATCGTCAAAGGTGATTCATCTGCCTTGGGTAACCGCACTTACGCACTCTATAAGTGCCGCCCTTAAGCGTTTAAGTTCAGCTCACTTTGCGGCTGTTCAGGCTGATGATGAGCACGCCGCACAACACCAGTGCCGAGCCGGTGATCTGTAGTGCCGTGATGCTTTCACCGAGGAACAGATACGCCATATAGATGGTGCTGATCGGGCCTATTGAACCGATCAGAGAGGCGCTGCCCGAGCCGATGCGGCGTATCGCGTAGGACAATAAAAACACCGGCAACACGGTGGAGAAGATCGCCATCGCAATCGACAATTCGTACACGTGCAAGGGCAGGTTCAATGCACTCAGCGGACGCATCACCACAAACTGCAACAGACTGGCTGCACTTGCCACCATCATCGCGTAAGCGGTGAAGCGCGTCGTGCCTATGCGTTGTACTGCATGGCCCACGCCCACCAGATAAGTCGAATACGACAAGGTGCTGGCGAATACCAGCGTTGCACCCAATACGACGCTGCCGCCCTGCTTCATCCCCACATCATGCAAGAACACCAACGCGATACCGGCATAGCTCAAGGCCATCGCCAACAACACTTTGCGCCCTATCGGACGCTTGTAGATGAAGGCCGCGAGGAGCACGGTCATGGTCGGGTAGAGGAACAAGATCAAGCGTTCCAAGCCTGCCGAAATATATTGCAGACCGAGGAAATCCAACAGGCTGGACAGGTAATAACCGATCAACCCCAACACCAAGATCAGTAACTTGTCGTGACGGTTGAGCTGCTCGGCATGCTGCCGCTGTATCCACACCGCCACGGCGATGAAGAAAGGGACGGCGAACACCATGCGCAAAGCCAGCAGGGTGATGGCATCGACATGGTCGAGATAGGCCAGCTTGACCAAGATGGCTTTGCCCGAGAAGCCCACCGCCGCCAATAGCGCGAAGGCCACGCCTAGCCAGGGGGCCCGCGTGTTGGCGGCGAACATGCGAGCGGTATTTGCCCTTAGCCGGCTAAGCCGACATAGACATTCTGCACATCGTCGTCGCCATCGATGGCTTCGAGGAACTCTTCCACTTCCGCGCGTTGTTCATCGTTGAGCGTGACCGCGTTTTTGGGGCGGTAGCCGATCAGGGCGGACACCACGGTGAAGCCGAAATTGGGCAGGGCTTTGCACACCGCATCGAGGTCGGTGATGTCGGTGATGAACAGCGTAGCGCCTTCGTCGCTGGGCTCAAAATCTTGCGCGCCCGCTTCAATGGCGGCGACTTCCGCATCACTGTCTTTGTTGACGGGCGTGGCTTCTATCATGCCGGCATGGTCGAAGTCCCACGCCACCGAACCGGATGCGCCCAGTTGGCCCTTGCGGAACAGCACGCGGATATTCGGGTAGGTGCGGTTCACGTTGTCGGTCAGACATTCCACGATGACTGGCACTTTGTGCGGCGCGAAACCTTCGTAGATCAGGCGCTCTAGTGCCGCGCCACCATCCAGCAGACCCGCGCCCTTTTTGATGGCGCGTTCCAAGGTTTCTTTTGGCATGGATACTTTTTTCGCTTGTTCAACCACGAGGCGCAAGCGCGAATTGGAATCAGGATCGGCACCGCCGCGTGCGGCCACCATGATTTCCTTGGACAGCTTGCCGAAGATTTTTCCTTTAGCGTTCGCTGCGATTTCTTTGTGTCGTGCTTTCCACTGTGCGCCCATGCTGTTCTCCGTTGCGAAGTTTGCAAAACCTACTGCGCGGCTTGATTGCGGTGTCGCGCGGTACTCACTTCCTCCCCTACCATCAGGTATGGCTCGGTCGTTCCGTTCCGTGCTTCTAGCACTCAAACCGCTCGCTACGGTTTTGCAATCTTCGTATTTGCGATGATGATGAAAAATTACAAGGGGCGCATCTTGCCTTAAGTAAGGAAAGGCATCAATCGGCACAGGGGGAATAAATCATAGACAGCGGCGTTTCAGCAGCGCATCCAACGACAACTTTCCAGCACCGTGGAACACCAGCACCAGCATCAGCGCGCCCCACAGATAGTGCTGACGCACCGCACCTATGTCCAAGTCTGGATAAGAGATGACGGCGATGGCGTTGAACACGAACAGCACCGTAGCGGCGACGCGGCTGCCCAAGCCCAGCAAGATGAACAGCGGCAGGCTCAGTTCCGTGGCGGTGGCCAGCCAGGCTGCGGTTTCCGGTGGTAGATAAGGCACGCTGTATTCGTTTTCGAACAGCCATAGTGTGCTGTCCCAGCTTTGTATCTTGGTCAAGCCGGAGCGGAAGAACACCCAGGCCAGATAGCCGCGTATGCCTAGCCCGAACAGCGGCGTGAGATAGCGTTCCAGTAGGGTGATGGCGCTGAGGTAGAAGTGGGTGATGCGTTGCATGGCTGCCATGATGGCTCCTTAGAGGATGAAGCGGCTGATCGCGCCGTTGTTGACGTGGCGCAACAGACAGCCGCCCAGATCGAAGTCGGGTGTGATTGCTTGTGCGATTAGCAGGGCCTCGCCCCAGCGCAGCCCTTGTTGGAGTTGCGATAAGAAACTGAATTCGGCCGCGCCCAGTTCCAGCACGCTGACCGAGTCCTGATGACGCAACACCAACATATGCGACGCGCCCAAGTTCAGGTCTATCGTCTGGTCGCCGCTATAGTCGGGCTGGTTGACCTGCCAGATGCGCAGCACCGGATAGGGCGACGCCAGGAGTGCGCTGGCATGGTTGAGTTGCAACTGTAGGTCGGGATAACGATCACTGTTTAGCGTCTGGAGAAAACCGAGCTCGGGCGGTGCGGAGCGCGCACGCGCCAGCACTTGTGTGCATTGCCATTCCAGACGCGCCACATCGGGTAGATAAGGCAACTGGGTGGCAACCCGATGGGCTTGCAAAAAATCGGCGTAGCCCGCGCCGTAGTCGCGCACATCGCCACTTAACGACGGCGTGGCGGTGATGTATTCATTACTGAGCTGGCGGAAATAATCTGCGCCTACCAGCCGTTCCAGCACCGGATAGCTATGGGACAAATTGTTGCGGTAATTGCTGTAGACGTTGTTGCGGTAGATAGCCAGACCAGACGCGACCGAGCCGTGCCGCGTGGCGCGCAACATAGGTTCGACCGCGTGGTTGTTGTCGAACAGTGCTGCGGCAAAACTGTGTTGTTGTTCGCTCAGGCTAGGCATGGTGTTGCTCCAGTATCGTGCGTGCAGTGGCGGCCTCGGCCAGCAATACCTCTAATGCAGGGATGTCGTTGTCCCACTCGATCAAGGTAGGGCGTGCGCCGTAAAGCTTTAACGCCTCGCGATATAAGTCCCAAACCTCGTCGCATACAGGACGACTATGTGTGTCGATAAGGCAGTCTTGTTGCGACTCGTGTCCGGCCAGATGCAGCTCGCCCACACGCGCGGCGGGTAGGGCGGCCAGATAAGTGTGCGCATCGAAGCCGTGATTGATGGCGCTGACATAGATGTTGTTCACGTCTACTAATAGGCCGCAGCCAGTGCGTTGTGCCATGGTCGCGATGAAGTCCCACTCGCTGTATTCCTCCTGCTGCCAGCGCAGATAACTGGACACGTTCTCAATCAGCAGGGGGCGGCCCAGCGCGCTTTGCGCGGCATCGATGCGCTCGCATATCAAGGTCAGCGCCGCGTGGCTATAGGGCAGGGGCAGCAGGTCGTTGAGGTGACGTTCGCCCAGCGCGCCCCAGCACAGATGCTCGGACATCAGTTGCGGGGCGATGCGCTCGGCCAAGCGGCGCAAGTGCGCCAAATGCGCGAGGTCGAGACGGTCGGCGCAGCCTAGTGATAAGCCCACACCATGCAGGCTGATGGGGTAGTCGGTGCGCAGATTTTCCAACACTTCTATGCCGGGGCCGTCGCCGAAAAAATTCTCGCTGTGTACTTCCAGCCAGGCCACATCGGGGCGCTCGCTGAGGAATTGGGGGTGATGCGGGGTGCGCAGCCCCACCCCGACTCCCGCCAAGGCGGCGGAAGTTGGATGCCTGCTGGGGGTGGGAGCTGGCTTTATCATTTCTTCATCGCATCCATCTTGCCGTCGTCCATCTTGGCGACCAGCATGCCACCAGTAATTTTTGCGCAAGTACCTTTGGGAACGGCGATCCAAGCGCTGGCCTCGTTGTCCTTGGTAGTGTGGCCTGCACAAGCGTTACCGGCGGAAGCGCAATCGTTCTGCCCGGCTTTGACGATGCCGGCACATTTCTCCATATCGGCTTTGGCTGCGAAAGCGGCAGTGCTATTGGCGGCAAATCCCAGTGCCAGCAGGCCGGCAACGGCGGTACGGATAGTCAGATCGGTTTTGTTCATGATGTATCTCCTGATTGGTTTAAGTTAGACAAGCACTGCCTGTCGATGCTTAGTCGCAGCAACTTTGTAGTCCTTACAAAATATTTTTTGGCGATACGCGCGAGGAGAGAAATATTCATGTGCTAGCATCGCCCCACTAAAGAACCCACATGTAGCTATGAGTGCCAACGACCCCAACCCACTGCAAGCCGCCTTGCATGAGCAGCGTGATTACCTGTTGCGCTATGCCCTGTTGCAATTGCGCGACCCGCATCTAGCCGAGGATGTGGTGCAGGAAACGTTGCTCGCGGCACTTGAGGGTAAAGCGCGCTTTGACGAGCGCTCGGCCTTGCGTACTTGGTTGGTGGGCATACTCAAGCACAAGATATTGGATTTGCGTCGCAAGCAGGCGCGCATCACCGAGTTGAGTGGCGCGGATGACGACAGCGATCCGCTGGAGAACATCTCTAGCGAGTCTTTTGACGACACCGGTCATTGGGTGAGCCCGCCGCAGACTTGGGCCAACCCCACGCAGACCTTTGAGAATCAGAAGTTTTGGGAGATGTTTGAGTTCTGCTCCGAGCGCATGCCATTGGCCAGCGCGCGTGCTTTTATGATGCGCGAGTTCATGGATATGTCCACCGAGGAGATTTGTAAGGAACTGGCCATTACTACGACTAACTGTTGGGTAGTGCTGCACCGGGCGCGTCTGGCCTTGCGGGAATGCCTGGAGCTGCACTGGTTTGGCAAGAAGGAGGCGTGATGTTGAACTGCAAGCAGGCTTCGGAATTGATGTCGCAGGCGCAAGACCGTGACATCTCGTTGCGCGAGCGATTTTTCTTGCGACTACATCTGCTGGTGTGCCATGGTTGTCGCAATTTCTCCGCACAACTCAAACTGATGCGTGCGGCCTGCCGCCGTTATCTGGATCGTTAAACTAAACCCGTTTCACCCAACTGCAGCCACTCACAAACTGGGGACTTGAAATCCACCGACTCGCCCCCATTCTCCTGTCCAGCCGGACAAATTCCGCCAATCAACCCTAGAAAGGACTCGTAATGACACAAAGCGCTACGGTGAATCGCGAAACGATGGGCTTCCAGACGGAAGTCAAACAACTGCTGCAACTGATGATCCATTCCCTGTATTCCAACCGCGAGATATTCCTGCGCGAATTGGTCTCGAATGCCTCGGATGCCTGCGACAAATTGCGCTTCGAGGCTTTGCACAACGATGCTTTGTTCGAAAATGATTCCGAGCTGAAGATACGCATCGCCTATGACGTTGCCGCCAAGACACTGACCATCACCGACAACGGTATCGGTATGAATCGAGACGAGATCATCAATCATCTGGGCACCATCGCCAAATCCGGCACGCGCGAGTTCTTCTCCAAATTGAGCGGCGACCAGCAGAAGGATGCGGGCCTGATCGGCCAGTTTGGCGTGGGCTTCTATTCCGCCTTCATCGTGGCCGACAAGGTCACGGTACGTTCGCGCCGCGCCGGTGAGAGTGCTGCGCAGGGCGTGGTGTGGGAATCTGATGGTGGTGGTGAATTCACCATCGAGATGGCGGAACAAGCCGCGCGCGGCACCTCTATCACCCTGCATCTGCGCGATGACCAAGGCGATCTGCTGAGCGGACACAAGCTGCGTTCCATCATCCACAAATATTCCGACCATATCGTCCAGCGCATCGTAATGCGCAAGGAAGAATGGAAGGACGGCGCGCAAGTGCTGACCGCCGATGAGGAAACCGTCAATCAGGCTTCCGCCTTATGGGCGCGTGCCAAGAACGACATCAGCGAGGACGAGTACAAGACTTTCTACAAGCATGTCGGCCATGACTACGAAGACCCGCTGGCATGGTCGCATGCGCGCGTCGAAGGCCGTCAGGAATACACTCAACTGCTCTACATACCGGCGCGTGCGCCGTTCGATCTGTGGGATCACAACGCCCGTCACGGCATCAAGCTGTATGTGCGCCGCGTGTTCATCATGGACGATGCCGAACAATTACTGCCGCCGTATTTGCGCTTTGTGCGCGGCATCGTCGATTCCAGCGACCTGCCGCTGAACGTGTCACGCGAGATTTTGCAAGAATCCAAAGACATCGAAGCCATCCGTAAAGGCTGTACTGGCAAGGTGCTGGGGCTGTTGTCCGATATGGCTGCGAACGACCAAGACAAATTTGCCACCTTCTGGGAGCAGTTCGGTCGCGTGTTGAAAGAAGGCGTAGGACAAGATCACGCCAACCAAGAGAAGATCGCCGGCTTGCTGCGCTTCGCTTCTACCCATAGCGATACGGAAGAGCAGAGCGTCTCCTTCGCCGACTATGTGGCGCGCATGAAGGAAGGTCAGGACAAAATCTATTACATCACTGCTGAGACTTTCAACGCGGCAAAGAACAGCCCGCATCTGGAAGTGTTCCGTAAGAAGGGCATAGAAGTGTTGCTGCTGACTGACCGTGTAGACGAATGGGTAGTCGGTTCTTTGCCAGAGTTTTCAGGCAAAGAATTGGTGTCTGTTGCTAAAGGTGGTTTGGATCTGGGTAGCTTGGAAGACGAAGCCGAAAAACAGGAGCAGGAAAAACAGGCCAGCGACCATAAAGACTTGCTGGACAAGATCAAGACCAGCTTGGACAAGCGCGTTAAAGAAGTACGCGTCACCCATCGTTTGACCGATTCACCAGCGTGTCTGGTGGCGGATGACAACGACATGAACGCCAATATGATGCGTATGCTCAAAGCGGCCGGTCAGAAAGTGCCAACCAGTTTGCCCATCTTGGAAATCAACGCCAGTCATCCGGTGGTGCAACGTCTCAACAGTGAGCAACAGCATTTCGACGACTGGGCGGCGGTGCTGTTTGAACAAGCGCTGTTGGCCGAAGGTGGTCAGCTGGATGATCCGGCTGGCTTCGTTAAGCGCGTCAATCATCTGATGCTGAATATGGGCGCGTGATTTTCAGTTAAAAGCCCGATAGCTCGGGTTATTGACTAGCGTCATAAAAGCAAAAAGGCTAGCTGATTTCAGCTAGCCTTTTTTGTTTGCTGCATATTGTTTTAACCCAGTTGTTGCCCGTGTTCGCGCGTGGCAAAGAACTGCACTTTCGGCCAGCGTTCTTGTGCCAGTCGCAAATTCACACCGGTGTCGGCGAGGTAGGCGTAG
>JAVHRA010000111.1:0-2881 GCA_036171395.1 Gallionella sp.
ACCGCCGACAATCGCCTTGTAAGGGCGGTGCTCTACCAGCTGAGCTAAGCACCCGACTAAAGAAAGCTAGTTTACAGCATCCTTTAAGCCTTTGCCAGCTGTAAATTTAGGAACTTTGGCTGCTTTTATCTTGATAGTTGCACCAGTTTGAGGATTTCTACCATTTCGTGCTGCACGCTTACCCACTTTGAAGGTTCCAAAACCAACCAGACTTACCGTATCGTCATTTTTTAAGGCATTTTTGATAGTTTCTATGGTTGCGTCCAAAGAACGTCCTGCTGCCGCTTTAGAAATATCGGCAGATTTTGCAATTGCTTCAATCAGATCGGATTTCTTCATACTCAGTCCCTTTTCTATGATTATGGGCAAAAATTTTGCACCACTATATCTACATGCGGCCTTGACTAAATCAAAGCCACTCCCCAATAAAATCCTACTTAATGTTTGACGGCAACCGACTCCGCGTCAGTCGCTAAGGTCACAACAGGTGTCACAACGACTGCATCAGGCAAAGGTTCAGGCTTACGCTCTAGTGCCAAGTCCAATACCTCCTCTATCCACTTGACCGGATGAATGTCCAATTTATTCTTAATATTGTCTGGAATCTCAGCCAGATCTTTGACATTTTCTTGTGGTATCAATACTGTTTTGATGCCCCCACGCTGTGCGGCCAGCAACTTTTCCTTCAAGCCACCGATGGGTAACACCTCGCCACGCAAAGTGATCTCCCCCGTCATCGCAACATCCGCACGAACAGGAATGCCGGTCAAAGCTGACACCATCGCGGTACACATACCAACACCCGCACTTGGGCCATCTTTGGGTGTTGCACCTTCAGGCAAATGAATGTGCAAATCAGTCTTCTGATAAAACTCTGGATCTATGCCCAGACGTTGAGCACGACTGCGCACAACACTCAACGCCGCCTGTATAGACTCTTGCATTACCTCACCCAGCTTACCCGTCGTAGTCGTTTTTCCCTTACCCGGCAAGACAGCGGTCTCTATCGTTAACAACTCACCACCCACCTCTGTCCACGCCAAACCAGTGACCTGACCTATCTGATTATTTTTTTCTGCAACACCATAGGAATATCGACGCACGCCCAGATACTTATCCAGATTTCGAGCACTGACAGTGACTTTTGTTTCCCGATCTTTTAGCAACAAGGACTTAACTACCTTGCGGCAGATTTTCGATATTTCACGCTCCAAGCCACGTACACCAGCTTCACGGACATAGTATCGAACGATGTCACGTAACGCGCTTTCTGAAATATGAATTTCATCCGGCTTGAGTCCATTGTTCTTGATAGCTTTTGGCACCAGATAGCGGATTGCAATATTAATCTTTTCATCTTCCGTGTAACTGGATACGAAAATGATTTCCATCCGATCTAACAATGCGTCAGGTATGTTGAGCGAATTTGCGGTTGCCACAAACATTACGTCGGATAAGTCATATTCGACCTCAACATAATGATCAACAAAAGTGCTGTTCTGCTCAGGGTCCAAAACTTCAAGCAAGGCAGATGAGGGATCGCCGCGCATATCCATACCCATCTTGTCGACTTCATCTAGCAAAAACAAAGGGTTTTTGACCGCCACCTTGCTCATGTTCTGCAATATCTTTCCGGGCATTGAGCCAATATAGGTTCTTCTATGGCCGCGTATCTCAGATTCATCTCGCACGCCACCTAGACTCATACGCACAAACTTACGATTTGTAGCGCGCGCAATAGACTGTCCCAAGGATGTCTTACCCACACCTGGCGGGCCTACCAAACAAAGGATAGGTGCCTTGAGTTTATCAACACGTTGTTGTACTGCCAGATATTCAACAATACGCTCCTTGACTTTATCTAGTCCGTAGTGATCTTGCTCTAAGACCTCTTCGGCCTTCTTCAAATCAGAACTGATTTTAGTTTTCTTCTTCCATGGCAAGCCCACCAGCACATCGATGAAATTACGCACCACTGAAGCTTCTGCCGACATAGGCGACATTAAGCGTAGCTTCTTTAACTCAGCCTCAGCTTTCATCCGCGCTTCTTTAGGCATATGTGCGGACTTGATCTTCTTCTCTACCTCTTCTAGATCAGCGCCATCCTCGCCCTCTCCCAATTCTTTCTGGATGGCTTTAACTTGTTCGTTCAGGTAATACTCACGCTGACTTTTCTCCATCTGACGCTTGACGCGACCACGGATGCGCTTTTCCACCTGCAAAATGTCAATTTCTGCTTCGAGCAGTCCAAGCAAATGATCGAGACGCTTGCGTACATCGATGATTTCTAAAACTTCTTGCTTCTGTTCCAATTTCAAAGGCAAATGCGCAGCGATGGTATCTGCCAAACGACCAGCATCATCGATACCGGCCAAAGAGGTTAATATTTCAGGAGGAATTTTTTTGTTCAGTTTGACGTATTGATCGAACTGCGCAATCAAAGCACGACGCATCGCCTCAGACTCACTATTCGCTCCTACATCCGCCTCAACGATACTCACTTGCGCGTCGAAATGGCTACCCGAATCGACCACGCTCAAAAGATTCACACGCTGCGTGCCTTCAACTAGAACTTTCACGGTGCCATCGGGCAATTTCAACATCTGCAAGATATTGGCCATGCTGCCTATCGCATACAGATCGTCAGTGCTTGGATCGTCCTTGGCTGCGGATTTTTGCGCTACCAAAATGATGCCCTTACCGGCTTCCATCGCAGACTCAAGCGCTTTAATCGATTTCGAGCGGCCAACGAACAATGGGATGACCATGTGCGGAAACACAACGACGTCTCGCAACGGCAACAGGGAGTAAAGATTGTTGGGTGCAGTACTTGGGGTATCTTGTTCAATCATGGCGAACCTCTTAGTAAATTCCAAGGTTA
>JAVHRA010000112.1:0-2880 GCA_036171395.1 Gallionella sp.
ATAGCGCCAGAGCGCCTATGAGTATACGTTTATCCATTACGCTTGACCTTCATTTACGGCTGGCTGCAAGGCCAAGGCGGCAGTTGGAATTTTGCTGGTTTTGCATTGATGCTCAGCATCGAACTCCAACACTACTAAGATCAACAACGCCACCATGAATGGCAGTTGACCTATGCCGAAGGCCAGTGACTTGGAAGCGATGGGGGACAAGCCGAGTTGTGCGCCGCCAAAATAAAGTATGGCGCTAAAGCTAGCAGTAATCAAAAACAGTGCCATAAACAAGCCGGCCCGCTTGGCTGCCAGTAGTTGGTGGCAACGCACGAAGTATGAAGGTTCAGATTTAACGGTAGTCTTGGCTTTGAAGATCACATAAGCCAGCAGACTGAGAGAAATTACCGGCATCAACATCAGCGGCAAGGGGCTGGATTTGATCATGCCTAGTGCGATGACGAAAACAAAAACGTGCACCACGATAAAGTCAAACAACAACATCGAATGCAATTTCTTGGCGCGATTGATCTCTGCATCACTGGCGACGAAAGTCATGGGTAGGTCTCCGAAAATGTGGGTGGCGGATAATCCGCCGAAGTGTCGCTAGTGTCAAACTAACTTGAGGATTTGAGGAGGTTTTGTAGGCGCGGCATATCGAGTATATCGATTGCCCGGACCTTGACACTAATCAGACCTTCATCTTGGAAATGCGAGAAGGCGCGGCTTACAGTTTCTAGCTTGAGCCCCAGATAACTGCCGATTTCTTGGCGTGACATACGCAGTTGAAATTGCGTCGCTGAAAAGCCGCGTGCCGCTAGGCGCTGTGAAAAATTCAGCAAGAAGGCGGCGAGCCGTTCTTCGGCGCGCATCGAGCCGAGCAACAGCATGATGCCCTGATCGCGCACGATTTCGCGGCTCATGATTTTGTGCAGATGGCGTTGCAGGCTGGGCAGCTCGCGGCTCATGGATTCGAGTTGATCGAAGGGCAGGGCGCAAACTTCGCTGCTTTCCATGGCCACAGCATCGCAGGTGTGCACATCGGTGCTGATGGCATCCATGCCGATGATCTCGCCCGTCATCTGAAAGCCAGTGACTTGTTCGCGGCCATCTTCATGCAGCACCTGAGTCTTGAACGAGCCGGAGCGGATCGCGTAAAGAGAGTGGAAAGGGTCGCCGCTGCGGTACAGATAGTCGCCCCGCGCGTAACCGCGCTTGAGTTGTGTTAGCGCGTTGATGCGTTGCATATCCGCATTGCTCATCTCAACTGGCATACACAGTTCACGCAGATTGCAGCTGGAGCAATGCGAGCGCAGTTGCGCGACGAGCGGCAGGGTGTGGATGACGTTGAGTGCTTTGCTCATGGCGGTGAATCTGGCATAAGAACTGCGGCTGACAGGGGCGAAGAGTTAACAGGCGCGTATTTTGACATATATCAAAGCAGCGCACCTGTACAACTGGCATAGTGCGCCTCACTTTAGAACACGCGGGATTTGATGATGGCAACAGCACTCGATTTGGATTTGGAACTGCTCCGCAGACTGGATAAGAACGGCCCACGCTACACCTCATACCCTACCGCAGACCGTTTCGTCGAAGCATTCAATGCCGACAGCTACACTCAATGGATCGCCAAGCGCGAGATTGGCGGCGTGAGTCGGCCCTTGTCGCTGTATATCCACATCCCATTCTGCAATACCTTGTGTTTCTACTGTGCATGCAACAAAGTCATCACCAAGGACAAGAGCAAGGCTGCCGAGTACGTCGCCTATCTCATCAAGGAAATGCAGATGCAAGCGGCCCTGTTAGGTAAAGGTCAAGTGATAGAGCAACTGCACTTTGGTGGCGGCACACCGACCTTCCTGAGCGACAGCGAGATCCGCGAGGTCATGGAAGCGATACGCGCCAATTTTAAGTTGATAGACAACGGCGAATACTCGATAGAGATTGATCCGCGCAAAGTCAGCGACGAGACCATCGCGCTATTAGGTGCGGCGGGTTTCAATCGCATCAGCGTGGGCGTGCAAGATTTCGATGACGCGGTGCAGCGTGCGGTGAATCGCATTCAATCTGAAGAAGAAACGCTGCGCGTGATTACGGCGGCGCGCGCCAACGGCTTCAAATCGGTGAGCATAGACTTGATTTATGGCTTGCCCAAACAAACGCTGGCAGGCTTTGGCGCGACATTGGACAAAGTCATCGCATCCGATCCTGACCGCTTGTCTATCTACAATTACGCGCACATGCCGACCCTGTTCAAGCCACAGCGACGTATCAGCGAGGACGATCTGCCTGAAGCGCAGACCAAGCTCGACATCCTCGGCATGGCGGTGAAGAAGCTCACCGATGCAGGCTATGTGTATATTGGTATGGATCATTTTGCCAAGCCGGAAGACGAGTTGGCGGTGGCGCAACGCCAAGGCCGCTTGCATCGCAATTTCCAAGGCTATTCCACTCATTCCGATTGCGATCTGGTCGCACTAGGCGTGAGTGCCATCGGCAAGATCGGCCCAACCTATAGCCAGAACTACCGCGACCTAGAGAATTACTACGACGCCTTGGATCGCAACGAACTGCCCATCATGCGCGGACTTGAACTTAATGCCGATGATCTATTACGCCGCGCCATCATCCAAGCCTTGATGTGTCATTTCGAGCTGAGCTATGAGCCGTTCAACACGGCCTATCTGGTGGACTTCGAACAATACTTCGCCACCGAGATGCCAGAGTTGCTGGAATATGAGCGCGAGGGCTTGTTGGTGTTGACTCCGCAAAGTCTCACCGTCACTGCCAAAGGTCGCATGTTGATTCGCAACATTTGCATGGTGTTCGACAAATATCTGCGTACTCGCACCGAGCACGCCAAGTATTCGAAAGTGATTTAGTGTTGCG
>JAVHRA010000113.1:0-7441 GCA_036171395.1 Gallionella sp.
ACGCATCGCTGCCATCAGCATGCCGGGCGTGATCTTGTCGCAATTGGAGATGCACACCAGCGCGTCGGCGCAATGCGCGTTGACCATGTATTCCACCGAATCCGCAATCAGATCACGTGAGGGCAGCGAATACAACATGCCGCTGTGGCCCATGGCAATGCCGTCGTCTACCGCGATGGTATTGAATTCCTTGGCGATGCCGCCGGCGCGCTCAATCTCACGCGCCACTAATTGCCCCATGTCTTTCAGATGTACATGGCCGGGAACGAACTGCGTGAATGAGTTGGCGATGGCGATGATGGGTTTGCCAAAATCGCCTTCTTTCATGCCAGTGGCGCGCCACAAGGCACGCGCACCCGCCATGTTACGGCCATGAGTGGAGGTTTTTGAACGGTAGTCAGGCATGATGAACTCTCGAAAGTGAAGCGCGTTGAGCGCGATTGCTGGATAATTTAGCGAACAATTCTAACCGATTCCCTCATGCTCGTTCATCCTCAATTCGACCCTGTCGCCATCCATCTCGGTTCCTTCGGCATCCATTGGTACGGTCTGATGTACCTCGCTGGCTTTATGGCTTTTATCTGGCTGGGGCGCAAACGTATCGTGATGTTGGATCATCCCCAGCTCACGCCTAAATTACTCGACGATTTGCTGTTCTATGGTGTGCTGGGCGTAATCGTCGGCGGTCGTCTGGGCGAGGTGTTGTTCTATAACCCCGGCTATTATTTTGCCCATCCGCTCAAAATACCCGCTGTATGGGAAGGTGGCATGTCCTTTCACGGTGGTTTTCTTGGTGTGTTGGTGGCGATGGCCTTGTTTGCGCGGCAACAGAAAATGCATTGGTTGGCGTTGATGGATTTCATCGCACCGCTCGTCCCGCCCGGGCTGGCCTTCGGCCGCTTGGGTAATTTTATTAACGGCGAGCTGTGGGGCCGACCCACCGACGTGCCGTGGGGTATGGTGTTCCCGCATGTCGATACGCTGCCGCGTCATCCTTCTCAGTTATATGAGTTCGCGCTGGAAGGCGTGCTACTGTTTTTATTGTTGTGGATTTATGCGCGCAAGCCACGTCCGGTAGGCTCGGTGTCGGGATTGTTCCTAATCGGTTACGGCAGCTTCCGTTTCCTCGGTGAGTTCACGCGCAATCCCGATGATGGCATCTTCGGTCTGATGACTTTCGGTGTCAGCATGGGGCAGTGGTTGAGTGTGCCTATGGTTATCGCTGGTATCTTTATGATGATGTGGAGTGCGCGCAAGGCTCAAGTGGTCTGAAACCTTGACACTCGCGCTGCGCATGACTGATACTCAAAATAACCTATACGCCCCCAGTCATCCTTGAACGATATCCCGTTGTCTACGCTGTTCGGTATCCTGCTGCTGTTACTCGTGCTGAGCGGTTTTTTTTCCGCATCTGAGACCAGCATGATGGCGATCAATCGCCATCGTCTCAACCACATGCTGCGCAAGGGCAATAAGGCGGCCAAGCTCACCAGTCGTTTGTTGGGTAAGATTGATAAGTTGCTGGGCTCGATACTGCTTGGCAACACTCTGCTCAATGTGGCCGCAGCAGCTGTGACCAATATCATCGTGCTGCGTATGTTCGGGCAGGACGATCTGGCGATACTGCTGGGCACGTTGTTTATCACTTTCGCTTTATTGGTGTTCAGCGAGATCATGCCCAAGATTATCGCGGCCAGCTACCCGGAACGGATCGCATTGCCAGCCAGTTATGTGCTCACGCCCTTGATTATCCTGTTTCATCCGGTCGTTACGATTGCTGGTGGGATGGTAAAGGGATTTCTGTGGTTGTTGCGTATCAAGATACAGACCGACCAGAGCAAGCAAAAGATGACCATGGAAGAGTTGCGCGGACTGGTGTTGGATGCCGAGCATTTCATCCCGCGCAAGCATCAGAAAATGTTGCTTAACCTAGTCGATCTCGAACGTATCACCGTAAACGATGTGATGGTGCCGCGCAATCAGATCGAGGGCTTGGATATTAATGTGGAACTCACGCAGTTGCGAGAACAGATCATCACCTGCCATCACACCTTGCTGCCGGTATATGAAGGGTCCCTCACTAATATCATCGGCATTTTGCACGTTAAGCGTGCATTGACACTTCTGCAAGGCAGTAGCTTCGATTTGGATAAGCTAAGAGATGTCCTGTATGAACCGTATTTCATTCCTTCGGATACGCCACTTTTGAAACAGTTGCAGCAATTTCAAGAGCGCCACATGCGATTGGGTTTGGTGGTGGATGAGTACGGTGAATTATTGGGGCTGGTGACTTTGGAGAATATCCTTGAAGAGATCGTTGGCGAATTTACGACACAGGCACCAAATCAGACGGGCAAATATTTGAAGCACGATGACGGTAGCTTCCTGCTTGAGGGCGGCAGCAGTCTGCGTGAATTGAATCGCAAGTTGGGCTTACATTTCCCGTTGAAGGGGGCGAAGACCTTGAATGGCTTGATACTTGAGCATATGGAAGATATACCTGAGGCGGGAACCAGCCTCAAGATATCGGGGTATCCGATGGAGATTATCCAGACTCAAGATCGCGTGGTTAAAGTCGTGCGTATCTTTCCTGTGAAGCAGGATGAATCGGTGCATTGATGTAATTTGAAGTCGGGATAGATGTCAGTCTTTTTATTGCTGGGCATGCGGCAGCTCATGGCGGCTTTACATTAGACTTAAAGCTCGGCATGATGCCTGCTAACAATAAGAAATGAACCGATTGGAGACGCTATGGCTGTCGCACAGAAAAATCTAAAACCAAAAGAATTTTCCTATCTTTGGGAAGGACGAGACAAGACCGGCAAGATCGTTAAAGGCGAGATGCGTGCGCCAGGCGAGACTGTCGTCTCTGCGACCTTACGACGCCAGGGTGTGAATGTTGTGAAGGTTAAGCGCCTGCGTGCCAGTGGCAAGGCTGTGAGTGAAAAAGACATCACGTTATTCACGCGGCAATTGGCAACTATGCTCAAATCTGGCGTACCGCTGCTGCAAGCATTCGATATTGTGGGAAAAGGGCATAGCAATCCATCTGTCGCAAAGTTGTTGTTTGATATCAAGACTGAAGTCGAGACTGGCAGCAGCTTGCAGCAAGCTTTCAAAAAACATCCTTTGTACTTTGATGAGTTGTATTGCAATTTGATTGGTGCGGGTGAGGCGGCGGGTATCTTAGATAGTTTGCTGGATCGCTTGGCCACCTACAAAGAGAAGATCCAAGCGATCAAAGGCAAAATCAAATCTGCTTTGTTCTACCCGGTTTCTATCATTGCGGTGGCGATTATTATCACTGCGGTAATTATGATATTCGTGATTCCCGCTTTCAAAGAATTGTTCTCTAGCTTTGGTGCAGATTTGCCTGCTCCAACCTTGGTCATGATGGCGATTTCAGATTTCTTTGTCGCTTGGTGGTGGGCCATATTTGGCATCATGGGCGGGGGAATCTACGCCTTCTTTTATTTTTGGAAGCGTAGCAAAAAGATGCAAAGCGTGATGGATAGACTGGTATTGCGGCTGCCCATTTTTGGCGGGCTTATTCGCAAGGCTAGTATTGCTCGATGGAGCAGGACGCTTGCCACCATGTTTGCAGCCGGCGTGCCCTTAGTCGAGGCTTTTGATTCGGTTGCGGGAGCCGCTGGTAATGCGGTTTATTTCGATGCAACCAAGGCGATACAACGTGAAGTCACTACCGGTAATAGTTTGACTGTGGCGATGCAAGATACTCAAGTATTCCCCAGTATGGTTTTACAGATGGTCGCCATCGGTGAAGAAGCGGGTTCCTTGGATGCGATGTTGTCCAAGGTTGCGGACTTTTATGAAGAGGAAGTCGATAACGCTGTAGATGCGCTGTCCAGCTTGATGGAGCCTATCATCATG
Source organism: Gallionella sp. (assembly GCA_036171395.1). Lineage (GTDB taxonomy): Bacteria > Pseudomonadota > Gammaproteobacteria > Burkholderiales > Gallionellaceae > Gallionella. The sequence continues at coordinate 3,892 of JAVHRA010000113.1, forward strand.
GTGGTGTTAGGTACTTTGATCGGTGGTATGGTCGTCGCCATGTACTTGCCTATCTTCAAAATGGGCCAAGTGGTCTAAACACTCAATAGCGGCACTTAGGTGCCGCTATTTTTGTCGTTACTCTATCTAATTTCTCTACTTCCCGTTATGACTCTATTTGAAGTGCTACAGGCAGCGCCTGCTGCTTTCGTGATGGTGTGCCTATTTCTTGGCTTGCTAGTAGGCAGTTTTTTGAATGTGGTCATTCATCGTTTGCCCAAGATGATGGAGCGTGGCTGGCAAGATCAGTGTGCTGAGTTAAAGGGAGAAAAGCCGCAAGTAAGGGCACCCTACAATTTAGCGGTGCCGGGTTCCGCATGCCCGAATTGTCAGCACGCCATATCAGCTTGGGAGAACATTCCCGTCATCAGCTACATTCTGCTGCGTGGAAAATGTAAAGGTTGTGGCACACCTATCTCGATGCGTTACCCACTGGTAGAAGCATGTACCGGTCTGTTGAGCGCATATGCCGCATGGCATTTCGGTTACGGAATAACTGCTGTTGCGGCGATTTTGCTGATATGGGCACTCGTTGCACTGGCGGCGATAGATTTTGACACGCAATTACTGCCTGACGACATTACGCTACCCCTGTTGTGGCTGGGGCTGCTATGCAATGCATCTGGTGCGTTCACTTCATTGGCGAATGCGGTGTTTGGTGCGATGGCCGGTTATCTCGTGTTGTGGAGTGTGTACTGGCTGTTCAAGTTTCTGACGGGCAAAGAGGGGATGGGCTATGGCGACTTCAAGTTGCTCGCTGCGCTAGGCGCTTGGCTGGGGTGGCAGATGCTGCCATTGATTATCATGCTTTCCTCTTTAGTCGGCGCGGTAGTGGGTATCACCCTGATCGTAGCGCTAGGCCGTGGCCGCAATGTCCCCATTCCATTTGGCCCTTATCTGGCAGGTGGCGGGCTTATTGCGCTGTTTTGGGGCGATGCATTGACCAGCGCATATCTCAAACTGATGGCGGTCTAATGTCTTTGCGCGTAGGGCTCACGGGTGGGATAGGTTGTGGCAAGTCTACGGTGGCTAATATGTTTCGCGATCGCGGCGCACCCATCATCGACACCGATCTGCTAGCACATCAGTTGACGGCAGCCGGTGGCGTAGCAATTGAAGCGATAAGGGCAGGGTTTGGGGGCGACTATATCGGTGCAGATGGCGCTATGGATCGCAGCAAAATGCGCAGCACCATCTTTGCCGACAGTGCAAAAAAGCAACTTCTAGAGTCTATCTTGCATCCTTTGATTCTTGCTGAGGTGCGGTCACAGTTGGCGCAGCTGGGCGCTTCCCCTTACGTTATCATTGTTGTGCCCTTGCTATTTAACAGCCCAGCCTATCTACAGCTCGTGCAGCAGATAATTGTGGTCGATTGCACCGAGAGTCAGCAAATTGCGCGGGTGATGCAGCGTAGCGGATTGTCGGAGCTTGAGGTGCGCAACATCATATTGCAGCAGACCTGTCGTGCAGAGCGATTGCGTCGGGCAGATGTGGTGATTAGCAACGAGGGCGATCTTGGCATGTTGGCGGCTCAGGTGGAACGCTTGCATGTGAGCTATTTTTCTGCGAAATCGCAAAACGGTGATTGACGGCATCGGTCTATTCAATATATCTTTCGCCGCTAATATTCCCCTGTCTATCCACATGGCGACAATCGCGTGATCAGTTACGAGTTTCCTCTCAATGAAAAAGTACGCACTATGTTGCGGCTAGAGGATTTGTTCCTGCGCATCGCACATTTTGCCAACGCGGAATCCGGTGTTGATCATCATGCCGCCTTGGTCACGCTGTTCGAGATACTCGAAGTTGCGAGTCGCTCAGATCTGAAATCCGAGTTATTGCAAGAGCTCGAGCGACAAAAACGGGTACTGGCCAATCTGCACAACAATCCCGCTATCTCTGAAGAAGCACTTGAGGAAATTTTGACGGAGATGGAAAAAGCCTCGGCGGAGGTATTGGCCTTGACGGGGAAAGTCGGCCAACATCTGCGTGAAAATGAGTGGCTGATGGGCATCAAGCAGCGCGCCTGTATGCCGGGTGGTACTTGCGAATTCGATCTTCCGTCCTATCATTACTGGCAAGAGCAGGCCTCGCACAAGCGTCGCGAGAACATACAGGGTTGGTTGGCACCTTTGCTGCCGCTCAGTAATGCAATTCGGATATTGTTGAGATTGTTACGTGAAAGCGGCAAGGTGTTGCACTTCACGGCACACTTGGGTTCGTTTCAGCAAATGCAAGGTGGGCGCGTGGCGCAGTTACTGCGAGTCAGCTTGAGCCGTAACTTGCCCTGTTTGCCTGAAATCAGCGCGAATAAATATGCAATCAACATTCGTTTTGTCGATGCCAATTATGCCGCCAAGTCTACGGTCTACGAATACGATGTGCCTTTTGAGCTGACTTTTTGCAGTTTGTAACAATGACAACTTCCACAGCCCCTATCGTTACCTGTCCCAGTTGCAAGAAGACTTCGCAGTGGGATAGCAGTAATCCCTCTCGTCCATTCTGTTCCGAACGCTGCAAGCTTATCGATTTGGGTAAGTGGGCTAGTGAAGACTATCGCGTCGAACAGCCCGCCGAATTGGTGGACTTTATGGATTCAAACCCAAGCTTGACGCAATAGCGCAACGCCATGCGCGCCATGACTTTGCGCGGTGCTCATATCGCTCGGCTGTAATCCGCCCAGTGCATACACGGGCAAGGTAGCGTCTGCTACGCTCTCGACAAAACCATGCCATCCCAGATGGGCTGCACCCGGATGGCTAAGCGTGGGCAAGACGGGACTCAATAGTGCGAAATCCAACCCTAGTCGTCCGGCTTGTGCCAACTCATCAGCGTTGTGGCAGGAGGCTGAGCACAGCGCGGTATCGGGTCGCAGGGCACACGCCATCAGTTGCTTGCTGTTGAGATGTACGCCGTCAGCCGCTGACTGTCGTGCTAACTCAATATCACCATTGATCATAACGCGTGCACCATAGCGATGTGCCAAGCTGACCACCAGTCGAGCGTAGGCCAGCATCTCTAACGGAGGTAAATGTGTTTCGCGCAACTGCAGCAGGCGTAAGCCGTTGCGCAATGCATGTTCCAGTCGAGTTAAAAAGACCGCATTGCCGAGCTCGGCAGCATTGCTGATGGCATACAGAGCGGGCAGCGATAGTGCGCGCAAGATCGGCGTGTTGGCGGGCAATATGGGGTTGACCGTGAGCTGGCTAAGCTCTTGCCAGCTGAGGCTTTGCCCTTCCATGCCACAAGGTTCGCCTACCCACTCGAACACGCGAAAGAAGTGCAACTTAACGGTGGCGTGAGGGTAAGTGAATACCCGTGTCAGCCAAGGATGGGCGCGTGTGACCCGGATGCCGAGTTCCTCGTGCAGCTCACGGCATAAAGCGTCATGGGGCGCTTCACCTGCTTCTAGTTTGCCGCCGGGAAACTCCCAATAGCCCGCAAAAGCCTTGCCAGCTGGGCGTTGTGCTAGGAGAAAAGAGCCGTCAGCGCGCAACAAGATAGCGGCAGC